>NZ_JBHZPF010000135.1:0-1624 GCF_042787975.1 Peribacillus sp. YIM B13482 | reverse complement strand
TTTTTGTATGAAAACATATTCGTGAAAGGCCATACTAAAATAAGCCCACCAAATTCTAATTTTTTTGAAGGACGTAAATGTACTATGTCGTTATTTTAACTGGTTATGCAGTTTGTTGTTCTGATGGATCGATTGTATAGCCTTTCTTTTTTAGGTATTCGATCATTTTTAATTCTTTGTTCATTTGTTTTTCTTCAAGGTAATTTGAGCCTAGTTCATGATAGGGTTCTCCTGTTTTTAAGATGTTGTAAGCAATCGTCAAAAGTAAATGAGCAGAAGCAATTCGGCCCTTCATTTTTCCCTGTCGTTTGGTAATCCTTTTTCGATGTGAAGCAATTCGATTATTTTGCCTTGAGGTTGCCAGTACACACTCTACAGCCATCGTTTTTAATGCTTTGTTACCTTGTGTGGTTTTACTCGTTTTTTTTTTACCAGCACTTTCGTAATTTCCGGGACTCACACCAGCCCAAGAGGCAAGATGTTTAGCTGACTTAAATACGGACATATCAACGCCCATCTCTGCAATAAATGTAGCTGCGGCAGCTTTGTTCACACCAGGTATTCCATCCAATAATTCTACTTCCTTACGATAGGGGGACAGGAGTTGATCGATTTGTTTTTCCAATTCTTCTATGGCTTTTTCTAAATAACTCATATGCTCCCAATGGTAACGCAACATATCACGATGATGACGGCGAATACGACCATTAATTGCACTGGCAATGTCAGTAATACTTGCTTTTGTTCGCCAATCCACCATTTTTCGAAGACCATCGGTCTCTATTTTTTCACCGTTTAGAATCGCTTCAAGGATACGGCGTCCCGATACACCAAAAATGTCTGATAGTACGGATGTTAGCTTGATATTAGCATCTTGAAGAATTTTGTGAATGCGATTCTGCTCTGAAGTGCGATGATGAATCAATTTTTTTCGATAACGAGTAAGATCTCGTAAATCACGAATATCCTCCGGTGGAACAAAATTGCTTTCAATAAGTCCACATCTTAGAAGCTTGGCAAGCCATTCGGCATCTTTCACATCAGTTTTACGCCCTGGAACATTTTTGACATGTCTGGCATTGGCAAGAACAAGGTGAAAAGAGCCTTCAAGTATATTCCATATTGGTTTCCAATAGACTCCGGTACTTTCCATCACAACATCGGATACCTGAAGTGTAGCTAGCCAATCACTTAAAGCCAAGAGTCCCGTTGTTGTAGTTGAAAACGTTTCAATTGAGGTTTTTGGCTTTTTATCTAATGGACCAAATAGTACACAGGCTACTACTGTTTCTTGGTGTACATCTAGGCCAGCACACCGTTCAATCATTGCTTCCATAGGAGAATCACCTCAAAAAAAGATTAACAATACATATGACAGGAGATTTGTTACAAAAATTTTTGTATACGTACTTGTAGTACACTAAATGGTTCTTCAATACTGTCACAACCAGTTTCTTATACAGGGTATCTTCCTTAAGATCCACCAAAAAAAGTCCAGCCTGGTTGTATTGTTATCATCCATTATTGTCAAGGGTTTAATGGGTTAGACTTTATTTTTGGGTAAAGAGCAGGTTTTCGTGCTAGATGGTGGCGGCGAGAATCGCCGCCATAGAAGTTTCTTATG
>NZ_JBHZPF010000134.1:0-1681 GCF_042787975.1 Peribacillus sp. YIM B13482 | reverse complement strand
CCGAACACGGCAGTTAAGCTCTTCAGCGCCGATGGTAGTTGGGGGTTTCCCCCTGTGAGAGTAGGACGCCGCCAAGCAATTTTTATCACATCAATTAGGATTCATAAACCCGTATACACAGGTTCAGATCCTATCTACGCATTCTAAACCTTAGGATTCTCCTAAGGTTTTTTTGTATAAATTCCACTATTCGTGTATTGGATAGGCTTATTAGTAGCATGATTTTGGTAGGGGGCTTCTCGATGACCAGTAAAGAAGAAAACCTGGACAATAAACAAATTCTTCATTCTTTTGCCGAATGGTTAATGGGTCAAAATAAATCCGTTGGTACGATTAAAACCTATGTTGGAGTCATCTCCCAGTTTCTTCAATGGTTTAAAGAAGAAGCGGAAGAAATTGAAAAATCCCACGTGCAAACCTATTTAGACTATATGGAACAGTCAAACAAGAGTGGAGGAACGATTGAAAAACATTATTCAGCCATTACCATGTTTTCCAGGTTCCTTGATAAACCCGAGATCGTCCTCAACATCGATCGCAAAGCAAAGGAAAAGAAAGAAGATCCGCCAAAAGCTCTGAACATGTTTGAGCAAGCTGCTCTCCTAAAAGAAATCGATGCTTCTGGGCATTTCAGGAATATTGCTATTGTCTACACAATGATTCATACGGGTATCCGGGTGTCCGAACTTTGTGATTTGAACCATAGCGACATTCAAAAAGAGGGAGAAAGGCAATATGTCCTCATCCGGGATTCAAAAGGTGATATAGACAGGAAGATTCCACTCTCCATGACTGCTAGTGAAAAGATCAAGGCATACAAGGAATTTTTAAATATGGAAACGGAAGCCATTTTCATATCCAGTGTGAATCAGCGCATCACGCCAAGGTCCGTGCAATATATGCTGACTAAATATAATGCGACTCCCCATAAGCTACGGAATACGTTTTGCCAAAAATTAATCGATAAGGGGATAGACCTTCAAACCGTTTCAAAATTAATGGGGCATAAAGATTTGAACATGACCAAACGTTATATAGGAGAAGGAAAAGAAGAATTGAAATTAGCCATAGAAAATACTTTTGAAAATTTATAAGAGAGGAAAACTTCTTATATATCGGGAAGTATTCCTAATCCTTGGTAAAGCTACTGAGTCTTCATTATAAAGTTCCAAATGGCAAGGAGGACTTCTACTACTGAGTAATAAAAAAGCCTTTCTCTTATAAAGTGTAGGCCGTGTAAAGGACAGATTAAAAAGACTAGGCGGTTTTAAGGTGATGATCTCTCTAGATGGTGAATGCCACCTTTTGGCTACAGAAAAACGTTTTTCTTAATTTTTAATGGAAGAACTCGGTGTTATCAATTTTTATTGATGGCTTTTACTAGAATTCCGATCTTTGCGTTGGCCACACCAGCATATTTTGCGGAGAACCTGACCAGGCGTTTGGACGCGACTAATTCCCCTTTGGTAAAATCCTTCTTATGTTCGGCTAGGAACATTTCAATGGTGGTGTTAAATTCCTTTATGCTGCTAAAAGGTGCGTGTGCGGCCGAGCCTAGGTCGTATCATATAGCGGGTGGGATTCCTGTCGAGTAAGAACTAGCGATTCGCTCGTAGCGAGTCTTGGAGGGCTAAAGGTAACTTTAGTCTTTAAGCGTAGACAGTTAGGTGGCGGGCCGAAA
>NZ_JBHZPF010000133.1:0-1784 GCF_042787975.1 Peribacillus sp. YIM B13482 | reverse complement strand
TTCATATTAAGGTTCCTCCTAAGGTTTTGAGTTAGAGTGATGTCTTACTCATATCTTACTGAGGAGCCCTATTTTTTTCAAAGCTGAAAAATAACGAACTACAGGAATGCTAACCTGCCCCGTTAGTTCAACTCAATTGTACTATCTATTCCTCTATTTGTTGCTAATCAATTACGTCAATTTTTACATCTTTCCATTCAAAAGATAGATAATATTTGCGGTACACCTAAAGATAAATGGTCAACGAGGAAAATCTGTAAGACCTCATAATAAGGTCTTACACATGAAGGTGCTGACAATGTTCTAAAAGGGGCAATACCTGAAATATAAATATAACTGAAAGGAGTGAAATACTAATGGAAGCAAGCACCTTTTTAGGACTGTTTTGGGGATGGATGACGGTTATCGTATCGGGAATACTTTTCGTACGTCCATCAGTTCTACGTGAACTGAAAAGATTAGTGGTCGAGGACAGAGGATTTGGGATTATGTATGGCTTTCTATCGATTTTCCTAGGATTAGGCACTGTTATCCTGCATAATGTATGGGCACTCAACTGGCTGGGATTCATCACAGTCATTGCATGGCTCGCACTATTAAAGGGAATTTACGTAATTGCATATCCTGAGCCATCCAAGAAAACCGACTTTGAAGTACGGATACTATCTACGCGTATAGCACTTGCTATCGTTGGTGCTTTGGCTTTATGGATGCTTGTAGTAATCTATATGAAATAATTCGTAATTCCTAATAGCGACAAACAAGCCTCCGGCAGCGAATAGAAGGGTTTATTTATTCATCTCCTTTAATTTAGAAGATGTTGTCTCAGTAGTTTCGTTATGACCATTAAGACCTTCTTAATGTTGTTAAAATCAGGGTAGTCGCCAGGAAAATATGCTTAACGTTGTACATACGCATTTTCCTGACGCTATCCCCTTTCATTTTTATGTTCCTTTATCAACTAACGCACCCGTTAGTTCATTAAGACTTATCGCAGAGTTGACACAAACTACACGGGAAAAAGGCACCGGATAGTGCCCATCATCTTTATTTTTCTTTAGGAGGATTATTGTGTTGGAAATTTAAAAACTTAACAACAGGTTGACCATTCGGATTGAATTCTTTGTTATTTAAAAGTGGTTCCACACCAAGCGTTATTGTATCAATTCCTAAAAACTTTGTTTTCTCTTTTGGAACATATGGAGAGTGGGTTAAGACAGTAAATTTCAATATATAGCTAGAAGTGTATTCTCGTCCTTTTTCACTCTGTAACAATTCAACAACATCGTAATTCTTGTCCCACCAATCATATCCAATGTTTATTGAGTCAGCATTATAATAATCCTTTACTGCTGTTAAAATTTCTTCCTGGTAAAGTTGAACGAAAAAGTTATCAAAGACTTGTTCCTGTCCTTTAGAACTATGTTGATGGTTTTTTTCAGCTTGAACTGTCAATATATTTTCCAAAAGCAAGTAGAGCTACAAAAACACAAATTAATTTTCTCATTTAAATTCCTCCAGTATTTAGTTATTTGTTATTATCCGTAGTTGGAGAAAGTTTAATACTGAGAAATAAACATTTAGGTCACAGTACGAATACACTGCGCTTGTTGAACAAACCTGCCCCGATAGTTTAAGTACATTGATTAACAAACTTTGGTTGTAATTCTATAAAAAAAGGAACTGCTTTCACGAGGGCACTGAAAGAGTCCCTTCGGGCCAATAGAGGTAGTTTTTCTCAGTTTATTCTGAGGAAATCTACCTTTTTTTGTTTTATAATCAAA
>NZ_JBHZPF010000132.1:0-1838 GCF_042787975.1 Peribacillus sp. YIM B13482 | reverse complement strand
TTAGCATTCCTGTAGAGCGTTATTTTTCAGCTTTGAAAAAAATAGGGCTCCTCAGTAAGATATGAGTAAGACACCACTCTAACTCAAAACCTTAGGAGGAACCCTAATATGAAGTTTAAAATGCAAGATAAACAAAATCAACTAATAGAGAGAATTTCTGATCGACATCTCGTTGTTGGCGTGGATATTGCCCAACAATTTCACGTTGCTCGAGCTGTAAATTATCGAGGAATCGTGGTAGGTGATCCTCTTACTTTCGAAAATAACGAAGAAGGCTTTAACAGATTTCTAGAATGGATTAATAAACTAAAAGCTAAAAACAGCTTAGACACAACGATTGTCGGTATGGAACCTACAGGTCATTACTGGATTAATCTATCGAAATGGTTATCTAACGAAAAGATTGATGTCGTAACAGTCAATCCTCACCTTGTAAAAAGAAATAAAGAAAATCGAGATAACACTCAGTCCAAAAGTGATAAAAAAGACGCTCTCGTGATTGCGGATATGGTGAAGAATGGATACTATGCCTTTGTTCGTTCAACTCCAGAGTCTTTCGAAAAACTTCGAGTCCTTATGTCCAACCGTGATGTAATCGTTAAACGTCTCGTTAGTTCTATCAACCAATTAAATCGTTGGGTAGATGTAGTCTTTCCTGAGCTACGACAAGTGTTTAAAGATGTGAAAGGCAAAGGGGCAATCGCAACTCTACGATTATTTCCTACACCAATCGAGTTACAATCGATGCAACCTCAAGACATTGTAGGCAAATGGAAATCGGTAATGAAGCGTCAGCCTGGGATGAAAAAAGCTTATCTACTTATAGATTTAGCTAAACGTTCTATCGGAACGCACCAAGCACTTGATGCTTACAAGCTACATTTAGAACAACTACTAGAAGAGTATGATCTAGCTACAACGCAACTCGAAAGAGTGGAACAAGAAGTCACTAACGTGCTTCAACAAATTCCTTTCGCAAAGAAACTGCTGGCTATTAAAGGGATCAGTGAAATCTCTTTAGCTGGAATTTTAGGGGAAGCTGGAGATTTAAGTGGATTCGCCCATGGTAATTCCCTCCTTCGTCATGCAGGGTTACATCTTTCCGAGGCGAGCTCTGGTAAATGGAAAGGACAAATTGTCATTTCTAAACGTGGGAGATCCAGACTTAGGCGTTTCTTATACCTAGCGACAATGAGTCTTGTCATGAATAACCCTGAGTTTAAAGCGTTGCACGCCAATAATGTTAAGGTAAAAAAAATAAAGAAAATGAAGTCTATTATGAAATTATGCGGAAAGCTAGCACGGCTCTTTGTGGGAATAGCCAAAAGAAATGAAACCTATTCTCCAGAAAAATTACAACCTTTAACAACTCTGGCAGCGTAGTTTTATTGAATAAATCAAGCTTCACAGGTTCTCGAAGGGAACCAAACTAAGAATGGATGAACGGTTGATTTTCAGCTT
Source organism: Peribacillus sp. YIM B13482 (assembly GCF_042787975.1). Classification (NCBI taxonomy): domain Bacteria; kingdom Bacillati; phylum Bacillota; class Bacilli; order Caryophanales; family Bacillaceae; genus Peribacillus; species Peribacillus sp. YIM B13482. The sequence goes on along the minus strand of NZ_JBHZPF010000132.1, from coordinate 377 downwards.
TCTTTTATCGAATGTTTTCTTATTCGTAGGATTTCAAAGATGCACGGAGTACCAGATTTAATCAACAAAAGGGCACCGACCCATTAGGTTAGCAATACTGGCCTCCACCCCTTGGATAGGCATGACGAAGGAATGAGAGGGCATATTTTATGACCCGTTGAGACATGGGAGGGAAAGCCTCCAGGGGCGGCGTGGAGAAAATGTGCATTATATGGTAGAATATGGAGTTTTGTTAAGACTCCTTTATTTAACTATGCCTCCGCGAACCAAAATGATCTGAGCTCATTGCTTTTAACCGTTAATATATTTTCAAGGGTTATGAAATCCTGCGAATAAGTGAGCATTCGAGAGCTATAGCTATCATACTGAGGGAGTTG
>NZ_JBHZPF010000131.1:0-2043 GCF_042787975.1 Peribacillus sp. YIM B13482 | reverse complement strand
AGCGAGCATCTGGAGGGGAAATCAACCACAACTCACTACCTGGTAAATAGCAACAAAGTATGTGAAAACAGCCTTTCCAAAAGACCAATCAACCTAACAAGGTATGGCATGATAATCTAAATAAATGATAATGAGATGTTTATCGAATACTAAAATGTTGTTCCTTTAACACTGGTTAACGATTTTAGAAATAACCGCTTATATCACGCACTACCGTTGTCCAAATATTAAATAATTTTTTACAATTTTACTTCCTTATACTATAATAAATATATTTTAAAAATTTCAGGATAGACTTTTAATCATTATAAAAGGAGGAATTTATAAATGATTAATAAAGACACATCTTTAAGGATGCAAAGTATAGTTTTTATTGGCTTTATGGGTGTAGGAAAGACGACGATCGGACAGAAAGTAGCGAGGAAATTATATAGGGACTTTATTGATATAGATCAAGAAATTGAAAAGGAATTCAATATGCCCACCACGGAAATATTCAAGAAGTTTGGGGAAAAAACTTTTCGCGAAAAAGAAAAAAGTGTGATTGAAAGCTTTAGTCAACAACAATTGAAAATCATTTCAGTCGGAGGAGGGGCATTTTTACAAGAGGATATACGGAATATCTGTTTATCTAATTGCATTGTCTTCTACCTTGACTTATCTTGGGATTATTGGAAAGAGAGAATAGGGTTGCTTATTGATAGTAGACCAGTGTTACAAAGTCGAAGCCTTGAAGAAATAGAAGAACTTTTTAATACCAGACAGGAAATATACTCCTATCATCATTCAAAAGTGAATATGAATGACCTTGATGTCGAAGAGGTAGCAGATTATATTGTTGATTCATTGAAAGTCGCCTGGGATATTTACGAACCACTTAAGTAATTCCATTAGTTGATTGCCCAATAAAACCTAGAAAAGAATAATAAAAAAGATGAAAAGAATACAGCGATAAGAGATACTCCCTCTTCCTGTAAACTAATCACCTTTTTTTCTTTTTAGGAGGATTTTATAATCAGTTCAGGATTTAATATAATACGCTGTTGTTCATGATCAATATTCACCATTTTTTGGTACAAAAGATTCGCAGCTTCTTTCCCCATACGTTGAGGAAATGAAGAAACAGTTGTTAATGGAGGATCATTGATTTCTGCGACTGGAAATTATCGAATCCTCCGATGTCTATATCTTGATCAGGAATCAACCCTTTCATCCTTAACCCTTGCATAACGCCGAAAGCAATTAAGCCGCTAAAGCAAAAAATTGCTTTAGGGGATCAGGATTATTAAAGACTTCAATACAGCCTATAACCCTCCCTCTCGTGTCGGAGTATTTTCTTTCATTAACGATTCGTCAACTTCCAAGTGTCAAACTTATAAAATAGTCCTTTATACAGCATTCAAAAATATTAGATATCAATCCAACATGCATTTTTGTTTGTTTTTTCAATTGTATCAAGAAAGGGATATCTACTTGTATCCGCCAGTGCCGCTTGTCGAGTGCCCAAGAACAAACTATAGACAGAAGTAAAAGCAGTCTGTGGTGTTGCTGATATGTGCTTGCGTAATGCTCGTTGTCCCACGTTTTAAAGATATGGAGTATACCCATAAAGACCTAAGGACTTTCAAGCCTTTTCTTTCAAGTAACTTGAGCGTCTTCAGTTAAGACTATCTAAAGTTTTTTCGTATCCCATGGACAATGATGAACTGGGATTTATGGTCTTCCGTATCTCTTTATTCTCTTCTGAGGTAATTAATGGGGCTAATTCTACTATTGCCTCCTGAAACTATTTATCATTTGTGTTTTTTCTAATTCTGACACCTTCTATCTTGGCTCTCCCCTTATGTCACAACAATTCAAAGATCAGGCGCCCCTAAATTCTAACAATATAATAATAGAAGAAAAAAGTAGAATTATTTCCACTTTTAATGGCTTCATTACTTTTTTCGATACTTTTATCATTAAAAGACGCAAAAAAAGACCAGCCGGATGGCTGATCTTTTAAATGGCTTGGCGGCGTCCTACTCTCACAGGGGGAAACCC
>NZ_JBHZPF010000130.1:0-2797 GCF_042787975.1 Peribacillus sp. YIM B13482 | reverse complement strand
AATATATTTTCAAGGGTTATGAAATCCTGCGAATAAGTGAGCATTCGAGAGCTATAGCTATCATACTGAGGGAGTTGATTAAGGAACACAAAAATGACCAATCTTTTTTATAAAAGGATAATCCAATTAAATAGTATAAGGGCATGTTTTGATTCATCTTTTTTCAAAACATGCCCTTTCTATTTATTCATTCACCTTATTAATATACATTTTTTTCTAAATGAACACTTGAATATTTAATTCACATCTATTAAACTAGTGGTTGTTATCAGTAAATACCAAGTTAGGAAAAATTTAGTTGTTTTCTATTTTTCAAACTGAAAAAACACTGAATTTGATCCTTTTTGGCGAAAGAATTACATATCTAATAAATAGTATATTGGAGGTTTTTGTTCTTACCAAATTATTATCATGAAAACAAAAAAGCTGAGGGAGATTAGAGAATGAGAATACAAAAAAAGATAATAGGTATATGCGGAGCTGTGGGATTATTATTTGGGGGGACATCAACATTTGCTGCCACTTCTACGAATACTCCTCAAGTTGTTAAACATGAGAAAAAGGTAGAAGGAAACATACAAGAGGAGATTATAAAAGTAGATAGTAGCGAAGTTAAAAAAAGGGAAATCCTTACTTATTTTAATAATAACAAACCAAAGAAGTATAAAGAAAATGAGGTTATCGTAAAATTTAAAAAGAATTACTCCATAAAAAGTCTAGGATCCCTAAGCACTACTTTAGGTTTAAAAAATGCAAAAGAATTGAATAAAGAAGGAACATATGTAATGAAATTTTCCAAAAATAAAAAGATGGAAGATGTGTTAAAAGAATTTAACGCTTCTTCTAATGTTGAGTATGTAGAGCCAAACTATGTATATCAACCGACAGCAGTTACAGACCCCCTATATAGCGAACTATGGGGACTTAAAAATACTGGACAGGAAATATTAGGGCAAGTTGGTAAAAAAGGTATTGATATAAGTGCGGAAGCAGCATGGGCTAATACAAAGGGCAGTTCCTCTCTTGTTATTGGAGTGATTGATACAGGAATCGAAATTAATCACCCAGAATTAAAAGATAAAATTTGGGTAAACACTGAAGAAATTCCTAACGATGGGATCGATAATGATAAAAATGGATATATAGACGATGTAAACGGCTGGAATTTTTATGATAAAAATAATAGATTGTTCATTCGAGGAGAGGAAGACTTCCACGGAACTCATGTTGCAGGAACAATAGCTGCAAAAGCAAATAAAATTGGAGTTACCGGTATTGCTCCAAATGTAAAAATTATGCCTCTCAAGTTTATCGGACCATATGGAGGGTACGAATCTGATGCGATCGCTGCCATGGAATATGCTAAGGCAAAAGGTGTAAAGATTTTGAATAACTCATGGGGTGGAGGAGAAAATTCACAAGCATTAAAGGATGCTATTAAAAACTCAGGTACCTTATTTATAGCTGCGGCAGGTAACTCTGCAGAGAACTCGGATACAAGTCCAATGTATCCAGCTGCTTATGATTTGCCTAATATTCTTTCTGTAGCCTCTATTAACAATACAGGAAATCTTTCATATTTTTCTAACTACGGTGCAAAAAGCGTAGATGTTGCTGCTCCTGGTGAAGGTATTTTAAGTACAACCCCAAGTGTGGAAGGCGACTATTCTACGGCTTATGAATATCTTGATGGAACATCCATGGCTACCCCGCATGTTACAGGAGTAGCAGCGTTAGTAAAAAGCGCACATTCATCATATACTCCCGTTCAAATCAAGAATGCTATCTTGAGAACCACTACGAAGCTGTCTTCATTAACAGGAAAAGTTGTTACGGGAGGACTTGTGAATGCAGGGAAAGCAGTTAATTTCGAGGTAGACTCTGATATTCCAGGTATTACTTGGAAAGGAGGAAGTATCAGTACTTCACTTGATGCAAGTAAAGATAAAAATGATGTATATTCTATTAAACTATTAAAAGGGGAAAAGGTGAAGGCTACACTAACTGGTGATTCCGGGACGGACTTTGATTTATATTTGTATAACGACACTACAAAGACTGTAAATTCGAGCAACGGCATTGTAGCACATTCAGAAATTGCAAATTCATCCAAGGAATCCTTTACTTTTACAGCTCCTAAAACAGGCACATATTATTTGAATGCCCACGCTTTTAGTGGAGCTGGAAAATACATTCTTTCTGTAACAGAAGGCATTGGAGCAGGAACATATGAAAATACGAGTAAATATTTTGGATATGAAGGAACATGGAATAAAATATCCGATGGAAGTGCGTCGGCAAGCTCATACACAAGTACGAACCAAACCGGTTCAACTCTGAAAACTGTGTTTAATGGTACAGGAATATCCTATAAAGCTATAAAAAATGATAAACAAGGAATTGTAAAAGTGACATTGGACGGAAAATCAGCAAATTATAGCTTACATGCTGCTACTCCTAAGTATAAAGAAGAAATATTCAGTAAAACAGGACTAACTGCAGGTAAGCACGTATTATCTATTGAATGGACTGGTCAGGCAGATCCTGTTGCCCGTAAAACTTCTACGGAGGTAAATGTTGATTCCATCTCAGTTTTAAAATAGTTGTTATATACAGTATACCCTTAGCTTCATCCATAAAGAGGATAAAGCTAAGGGTTTTTGTGGTCGGGAAAGTGGGGGAAAGGTCCCCATAATCTATAAGGCAGCTTTTTCTTATTGAACTATCGGGGCAGCATTCCTGTAATCAGTGAAATTGAAGTTTGAACAAAAAAATAACCTCTTGGTAGAATGAGAGA
>NZ_JBHZPF010000013.1:0-87396 GCF_042787975.1 Peribacillus sp. YIM B13482 | reverse complement strand
AGGCAAAAATTCAAAGGGAATCTCAAAAAGGGGTTCGGAATTTTTTAATTCCGAACCCCTTTTGTCTACAAACTGAGGGAAATCCGTTTGGATTCCCTCTTTATCATCACTCTGTATTCTCTTTATTCGGTATATCCTCTGCAGCTTTAGGCTGGGTTAATTCAATATTGAAGGTATCTCCTTCCTTCATCTTTTTCCCAGCTTCGATACCCTGTTTACTCACATAGCCAGTTCCTGTAGTTTTCAGATCCAGTTTTGCAACCTTAGCTAATTTCATGACATCGCGCAAGGACCATCCCTTCATCTCAGGAACTTTCATTTCCCCTTCGGTTTTCAAGATTATTTTTTCACCCTGTAATAGGGTACTACCGGCTTTCGGGGATTGGTCGAGCACTTTACGCCCACTTCCGATCGTACTTACATCATAGCCAAGATCCTTCAGCTCTTTGACCGCTGAACTCTCGGTTTGATTCGTATAGTCAACGATTTTATTGGCTTTTTGTTTTTTAACATCAGAAGGTTTTATGTTCAGATATTGCAGGCTATTTTGCATGACAGGATTAAATATCTCTGACAAAGGATCAGCCCCGACATAAGATACACCTAATTTCGGCTGCTTGACCGCCACATACATGACCAACTCCGGGTCATCTTTTGGAGCCATACCTAAAAAGGAGAATACATAGTTATTTTTCCCTTCTAAATATTTACCTGTCGGACCAGCAATTTGTGCCGTTCCTGTTTTCCCTGCTACTTCATATCCATCAATGGCATATTTTTTCCCTGTTCCTTCTTTCGCAGAAATTACCGTTTCCAAATAGTCTCGGACTTGTTTTGCAGTTTCTGCCGAAATCGGTTCCCCTGTCACTTTCGGCTTTGTCGTTTTCAAAACTTTTCCGGTATCCTGATCGGAAATGCTTTTTATCACGTACGGCTGCATCATTTTACCGTCATTGGCTATTGCGGAAGCAGCCTGGATCTGTTGAATCGGCGTAACGGTCGAACCTTGTCCAAAGGAAGTGGTAACTTTTTCAAGCTTATACTTGTATTGAATTTTACCGGTTATCTCGTTCGGCAAATCTATCCCAGTTTTTTTATCGAAACCGAACTTTGTCAAATACTCACGAAAAGTATCCGCTCCGATCTTATCCATTGCAAGAGTAGCAAAAGCGACGTTAGAAGAACGTTGAACCCCTTCAAGAAAGGTCATGCTCTTCCCTCTTTCGATTCCGCTATGATCATGAATTTCCCCTGAACCCGCTTTGTAAGTTCCTGCAACAAAAGTTTCATTTGGATTAAAGACCCCTTCCTCAACAGCCGCGGCAAGGGTGAATGTTTTCATGGTTGATCCCGGTTCAAAGGAGTCTTCAATAGCCAGGTTACGCCATGTATCCGTTAGCCCGACTCTCGTTGTTGGGTTGAAGGAAGGCCTTTGCCCCATCGCCATAATCTCCCCTGTTTTGGGATTGGAAACAATCGCTATGATTTCCTCGGGATCGTATTTTTGTTGCACTTTGCTCATCGAATCTTCCAGGAGCGTTTGTATTTTCTTGTCGATGGTAAGCATGACATCATTGCCATTATCCGGAGCAACCACCTTTTCCTTTGTATCTGGCAAAAGGAAGCCCCAAGAGTCACTGTCATATGTCAGCTCCCCGTTTGTTTCCTGCAATTGTTTATTGAGGTACTTTTCAATGCCGAACTTACCAGCCGTTTCTCCCGTTTTTTCATCTTTTTCTACATAGCCAATCAGATGGGATGCGAAGATTCCATTAGGATAAAAACGTTTATTGGTTCTTCCGAATGTAATTCCCGGCAGTTCCAATTTTTCTATTTTCTGCTTGACGACCTGAGTCAGATCCTTGCCGGCACTACCGAACTCTACCTGGTATGCCTTTTTTTTCGTTAACCTTTCATAGATGTCCTGTTCATCCATGTCGATATATTTAGCAAGCTTTTTCGCAGTCATCTCCGGATCTTTGACATGCTCAGGTTCCTTTTTACTGAGTACAGCCCTTAAAATATAGGAGGAAGTATCCTCGGCGATGACTTCACCTTTTGTATCGAGTATGCTACCTCTTTTTGCTTTTATGCTCTGTGTTTTTTGATATTTCTTGTCGATTTTCGAAGCCAATACTTCCCCGCCTGCGGTACCAGTCACCTCAATATACAAAAAGCGGCAGATTAATACAAAAAAGAGCAGGCCGAATAAGAAAAATAATCCGGCTGCCCCATGCTTCATATTTTTTTGTTTCTGCATTATCACTGCACACCCTTCACATTATTCTCATTTAACTTGAACCCTAGAGCTGCAGCTTTTTTCCAAATTCTTTCGTATGTACTAAGTTCAGCAACCTGCACTTTCAAATCATCATTCACTTTTCCTTGTTCTTCAATTGAATTTTCCACTAGCTGTATTTCTTTATTCGTTTCATAAATGTCCGCTTGATTAGAGACTATTTTCACTCCCATAAAAGTAACCATGATAGCAAGGGCACATAGTAAGAAAACTTCACCAATGGATATCTTCGCTTTACGGATGACCACTGTCTGATGTGTCTGTTGCTGCTGTTGGTCTTCATTTTGCTGTTCTTGTATTTTTTTGGCTATGGAACTCATTCATGTTCCCCCTTACTGATTTTTTTCTGTAATTATTGCTTTTCGGCGATTCTTAGCTTAGCCGATCGGGAACGATTATTTCCTTCCAATTCTTCTTCTGAAGGTAAAATCGGTTTTCTCGTAATTATTTTCATAGGCGGTTTGAATTCATCCGGGATAACTGGAAGTCCCGGTGGAAGGTCTGGCAAGCTACTTGCTTTTTTAAATACCGTTTTACAAATTCTATCTTCAAGAGAATGGAATGTAATGACAGATATTCTCCCTTCTTTATCCAAAAGCGATATGGCTTGCTCTAAGGAATCTTCAAAGACACCAAGTTCATCATTCACAGCGATTCTTATTGCTTGGAAAACTCGTTTCGCAGGGTGTCCGCCTTTACGCCTTGCTGGGGCCGGTATCCCATCCTTAATTAGTTCTACAAGCTCAAACGTCGTTTCAATCGGTTTTATTTCACGAGCTGCTTCAATTTTCCTGGCAATTTGCTTCGAAAACTTTTCTTCTCCATATTGAAAGAAAATTCTCATCAAATCATGGAATGACCAGGTGTTCACGACATCATAGGCAGAAATGGCAGCACTTTGGTCCATCCTCATATCCAATGGTGCATCATGGTTATAACTGAAACCACGTTCCGGTGTATCCAATTGTGGGGATGACACACCTAAATCATAAAGAATCCCGTCTACTTTCTCGATTCCCCGGGCATTCAACTCTTCTTTTAAGTATTTAAAATTATTAGGAACAAGAACAATACGTTCGCCAAATCTTTCCAACTTATCCTTAGCATTCCGAATTGCCGTTTCGTCCTGATCAAAAGCATAAAGCCTACCATTGTCAGAGAGCTGTGAAAGTAAGTATTCGCTGTGACCGGCTCCTCCTAAAGTACAATCCACATAAATTCCATCAGGTTTGATGTTCAATCCATCAACCGTCTCTTTTAATAACACTGTTGTATGTTGAAACATGCTAGACATCCTTCCAATCAGTTATTGAGTGACTCTATTTTTGAGGGCAGCTTTAAATATCAAAGCCAATCATATTTTCTGCTATCTCAGCGAAAGAATCCTCCGAAGCTGAAAAATAGTTTTCCCAAAGGGATTTGCTCCAAATCTCAATACGATTGGTAACACCAAGAATTACACATTCTTTTTCCAATTGGCCATATGAAGTAAGCGGCGTGGGGATATTAATTCGCCCTTGTTTATCAATTTCGCATTCTGTAGCTGCAGAAAAGAAAAAACGGGTAAAGGCACGGGCATCTTTTTTTGTTAAAGGCAGGGCTTTAAGCTTTTCTTCAAGCAGCTTCCACTCTTCCATAGGGTAACCAAATAAACATTGATCGAGTCCGCGGGTAAGGACAAATTGCTCCCCGAGATCGTCCCTGAATTTCACTGGAACTATCAAACGGCCCTTTATATCGATGTTATGATGGTACTCTCCCATGAACATACCCACTACCCCCACATTCTAATCTCAATGTACCACATTCCCCCACCTTTCTCCACTTGTTTTTACTTTCTCCTTCCAAGTAAAAATTACCTTCTTTTCAACTTAAGTTTATTTAGTCAATTTATTTATTGAAACCTGCATTCCACTCGAATGGACTCAGACTAAGACGCAGTCCCACTATTTCTGTCGAAGTACTGCCAGTCAAGTGCCCTGGAACCAAAAAAAAGACAGGCTTTAACGAGGCTGCTGAAAAACTCACGTTTTTCTAACTAGTACGGTTAATCAAACTAAAAAAAGACAATTCTCATTCGATACTTGAATGGAAATCGTCTTTTTTTTGCTTCTGTTTGTCACTTTTTCAGGCCATTAATTTCAATATTCTTTTCAAGTTAACGGTGAAAATAGCCATTGCTCCTTGTAATTCCATGCTAAGTAGACCCGAGGATTTTGCAACATCATACCCGTGTCTTTGTTTCAATTCACTGTTTTTCGCTTCTATTTTATAACGTTCTTTTGATTTTTCTTTAAAATACTACTCACTATCCCGGAATGTAGCCTGTTCTGTATGTTCATTGGATTTAATACTGACAGAATAGGTCTTGCGTAACATGTTATCCTTTGAAACCACTACATCATAAATGGCCATATATGGACTAAAAACCATAGACGTTTGTTTTTGAATCATCGTACCCACCCAAATAAATATATTACCTTTGATTATAAAACAAAAAAAGGTAGATTTCCTCAGAATAAACTGAGAAAATCTACCTCTATTGGTCCGAAGGGACTTTTTCAGTGCCCTCGCTTTAACGCCTGTCTTTTTTCCATTTTTCAATCCCTCCGTCAGATAGGGATGTGGAAATCCTCATTCAAAATGATTAGTCCACCACTTTTCCCCAAACGGATGGTTTTTCTACATGAAAATCAATTTATGCTGATTATTGAAACGGTATTCCAATTTCATGATATCCCGAACGAACTCTGGTCCATATAGATTCAAGTAATAAAAAACATTCCAAATCCTCTCCTGGGGTGATCCAAGAGGATACATCGAATTTGCTATCCGTTCATATTTTTTCAATATGACCGAATGACGTTCCTTTGTACGGTCACCAATTTTCCCATACATAAAATCCAGTTGCTTTTGGATGAATTCAATGTTTTTATTCAACATTGGCTCAAGTCCTCTATCTATAGAGACAGCGCGGACAAAAAGCTTTCCATGGTTCTCTTCAAGCTGTGATTTCAGCGTCCCAAACAGCTGGTCAATCGTCTCATCTTTCACGGAATCGAGATAACTTTTTACTGCATTAGCGGTTCCTTCAGTCAGAACAGTTTCCAAACTGAGTTCCATTTCTTCAAGATCTGCATGGACACTGCGCTCCACAAGCGTGATGTTTAACCTAGGAATGATTGGAGGCATCTTCATGGAAAACAGCTCAAAAGCCTGTTTTAATTCTGCCCAATAGGCTATTTCCCCTGGACCAGAAATGAAAGCCAAAACAGGGAAAAGCATTTCCTGCATAAGTGGGCGTGTAATGACATTGTTGCTTAATCGTTCTGGATGGTTTTTGGCTATCTGCAGGAGTTCCTGCCTGGAAAAAGATACCTCGCCGTTTTTCCCGCTGAAACCGCCTTCTACACGTTCGAGTAAACATCGGTCTTTTTTTTCTGGATCATAATAAAATAAATTCGCTGCCTGTTTATCCATTTCTATCATTTTTGCATACCCTTTAGCATGCATGAATGACTGCTGTTCCTCGACCACTTCAGCAATCCTTTCACTTTCATTGATCATCGATTCGAAGTAGGCCCTCTCGATTCGCCTTAATTCCGGATCTCCCGCATCGACTAGTAAAAGTCCATATTCTTTGAACCATTCATGAATCAGCCGGGCGAAAAAATCGACGAAGGTTTTTGATTGCCTGAAGGTTTCTTTCATATCAATCAGAAGTTTATTCGTAAAGGCCGTTTCACCATATGTTTCAATGATTTCTTCAAACCACTTCTCTGCCTTTTCCGTTTCCAGTTCCACATCAGAAACCATTGTTTTATACGGCTGATAGGAAGGATAGGTTTTTTTGTAGGGTTTACCGTTTTTCATTACATAAACATGATTGACTTCAGCTAAATCATGATCTTCTCCAGCTATCCAAAAAACTGGAATCACTGGCTGCCCTAGTTCTTTTTCCTGTTCTTCCGCAAGCTTAATGACCGAAATCACTTTGTGAATGGTATACAGCGGGCCAGATAATAACCCAGCCTGCTGTCCCCCGATAACGACCACGGAATCATCCCTGCGCAACCTTTCAATATTTCCCTTAACGGACTCACTGCTTGAAAGACGAGACATGTATTGTTGTATGTAATCCGACAATTCACCACGTAAAAAAGAGCGGTTCATCAATTCATTATATCTATTGCGATAAATGTCAGGCTTAGACAAGTCATAGTGAAAATAATCTTCCGTTTCAAGGCGGTTTTGTAAATAGTCCGATGCAAAACGGTTTAACGATGGTAACGCGAGATCTTTCATCTCCATTTCTGTTCTCCCTTTCTCTGCAACTACAATTCTTTTTAGAGTATAACATTCCGGTTTAAGAAAACAAAAGAAGTTGCCCAGCAGCAGAAAATTGATGCGATGTTCTATGTTATGTAGTCAATATCTTAGTAATACTTGTAATTAAACCAATGGAAAATAACAGAAGATAAGCTAAGAAAAAGAAGGCGAAGTTCACTCTCCAAAAACCCTTTAATACCTTACGGAAAATGATTTCTTCCTTCACCTTGTAATGGACAAGGACCACCACGAATGCGTTGATGATCATGATGAGCATGATCACCCAAAGAATTTGCTTATCCCAAATTGTAATAATTAAATAATGGACGGATATTACGAACAGCAGCGTACTCATGTCCATAGCAAATTGAACGGAGCGCCTATGGTTTCCAGTGAATTGTTTGGCACTTATAAAAAAAAGTATATACCCTACGAAAGGCAAGGTAATGAATATCGCGGCAAGGCTTGAAACAACGTTCGGCACCCTCTCATCCCCCCTGAGACTCTTTTCCTTTGACCATCTTATATAGAGAAGACGTCAGGCAATCACTTTTCCCTTTACTCTTTGCCTCCGAGAGGATATGACCCAAAATAGCATCAATTTCCGTTTTTCGGCCATTTTCTAAATCTGTCAGCATCGACGATCGATTTTCCGCTGTCGCCATACAAACGGATTTCACATGTTCAAATGACTCTGTTCTATTTTGGATTTCCAAAATACCAGAGATTTCTTCAAAAAGGGCTTGAAACAATTGATAATAATGGGCATTAGTGATTAGACCGCCATTTTCCACAGCAAGGATCGCTGTTAATGGATTTATCACTGAATTAACGACAAGCTTATCCAACAGCATCGTATGATAATCTTCACTCTTAGTGAAGGGGAATTGATCGAACATTTCATTAACTAACGAGAGTTGTTCAAGTTCCCCTTTAAATGAAGCGATCCTTGTAATGCCTAATCCAGTGTGTTCTACGGTATTCAAATCATGTTTCAATGCCCCATGCTCCACTACCCCCACATAGATGGCTTGGGATTGAAGCTGCTTCAAATAAGAAATATGCCCGTAGCCATTCTGCAAGAAAAGCAACGGAACCTGGATATCATTGATCCTCGGCAGTATTTGCGGCAGGTGATATTGCTTAACGGCCATTATAAGAAGATCCTCATCCGAAATCCCCTCATCCAAGCTCTTTGAAACGATGCCTGCCAGCAGATGGCTTTCACCATCCACAATAAGACGAATACCCTCATGATTGATGATGGAGGCCTGTTCCGCAGTATGGGTATAAAGAGTCACTCTATGGTTTTCACTCAAATGAGATGCAAACAGCAGCCCGATGGCCCCTCCCCCAATGATTCCAATTCTCATAATAACCTTCCTTACTATTTGAAATATATTAACTATTTTAACACATTATCCTTTTTACCCTGCATCAATTTTCACATCAACAACTTTGGAAACCCCCGCTAATCAACTTAAATGAAGTTCCCCAGCCCATCAACAAGGGTCGCAATGGAATTTAATGAAAAGAATTTTAAATACCCATTAGAAGATATATTTCCTTCTTCAAGCGATAATTTAATGGTATATTATATAGGAAAAGCTTACATTCTTTAGACTATATAGGAACAAAGATACCCCCAATCTCAACCATCGAGAAATCGAAGGGAATGGGCGGGGGATAAAAGGCTGTAGGCATTTAGTCAGCAAGGATAAATCTGTCGATGTCATACTAGATTTAGCCTTTAGCTGGAATTCCACATGGTAAAGATCGGTGGGATGACTTTCAATGGGTAATGGGAAGAGGTTTATCAGAATTAAGGGGGAGCTTTTTTATGGAATACAAGGTGGAACGATTACTTGTTAATTTTAAAACGCTTGAGGAATTCAAAAAGTTCAAAGAATACGGGATACAGGAACTGTCAATGCTAGATGATTTAGAGGGTAACATCATTGAAAATGACAGCCAGTCACCTTTTTATGGAATCTTTTATGGCGACAAACTTGTAGCACGGATGAGCCTGTATAAAAGAAGCGCTAAATTTGACCAGTATTTTGACAATTCAAGGGACTTCCTTGTTCTTTGGAAACTTGAAGTCCTGCCTAACTATCAGAAAAAGGGGTATGGAAAAGCTTTAGTCGAATTCGCCAAAAGCCTGAACATGCCTATCAAAACCAACCCAAGAGTCCATTCACAAGACTTTTGGAAAAAAATGGGATTTTCTGCAGTTTCCTATGATATGGAAAGGGACCTCGGAGAAAACCCACTGATTTGGAGCCCATTTGACAAACAAGAAAATAAAGAAATAGATACACAAGGATAAGGAAATATAGAAAATGCGGGCGGATTTTCCCACCCGCATTTTCTATTTACTTACCCTTTCCAAATTTCCATTCTTATCCATTTGAAAACTCACCTTCGGATTCGTTTTTTCATCTTCTTGTACACTAAGCTTTCTTGCCCGCTCCATAATCTGCATTAACGCACGATAATCTTCCTCTACTGCTTTCAAGTTTTCTTTAAGCAGTGAATTCTCTTCCAGTAATCGTCCATTTTCCCGGTCAAGTAATAGGGACCGCTCAAAAATCCGTTCTTTTTCCTTATTTTCAAGCTGAAAAAATTCATCCATTTTGGTTAAATATAATATAACTTCCTGGAGGGTGATAGATTCTTTTTCTTCCTCCTGGGGCGATTTTTGTTCAATAGTGTTATTTTCCACCACTGGAACGGAATCCCTTTCCAAATCAGGATCATTGACCACCTGTTCTTTCCTTTGTTTTTTTGCCAGCTCAATCCCTGATTTATATTGCTTCCTTACAAATGAATTCCAACGGAATCCACATGCAGCCGATGTCCTCGATAATTGTTTCCCCACTTCTTCAAAAGCCTTTAATTGTGTACTGCCTTCCCGTATATGCCTTAGTACCACTTCAGCCAACAACAAATCTTCATCGTGAGTCCATGCATCTTGTCTCGCAATCGACATCTCTCTACCTCCTTAGCAAGTTTTAATTCATAATATGCACTTGCTAGGAAAGATAGAAGATATATAGAGCGGGTAATATTTATTTTTTCTTATTTAAAAAACGGTCAACTGCAGCATGATGCTCATCACTCGCCCACAGTTTAGAACATTCCCGGATTTCCGCATCCATCCTTCCTCTAAGCCCGCTATACTCCCATTTATGGACAAGCAATCTTTTATAAGCCATCAATACCCCTGTCTCATGGCGAAGAAAATCTTCTGCGAACTTCTCCCACCCATCCAATCCTTCTCCGACTATCTCATCTACGAAACCAAATTCCTTTGCTTCCTCAGCTTTATGTATTTTTGCATCCAATAATAGCTTCAGCGCTTTTTGCTCTGGTATTTTTTCAAGCAAAAGTGAAGCTCCGCCCCAGCCAGTCGTGATTCCTAGAGTTCCTTGTACAAATCCTAGCTTAGCTCCGCTCTTTGCCAATCTGAAATCACAAGCTGTCGCTATTTCGCATCCCCCTCCGACTGCACTTCCGTTGATGAGTGCAAATGTTGGTTTAGGAAAAACTGCTAGTGTATAAAGTATTTCACCCATTTTCGATAACATAGTAAAGGCTTCTTCTTCTGTATGCAAATCCTGAAATTCACTTAAATCCCCACCTGAACAGAATGCCTCAGAGCCCGCCCCTGTCAGGACGAGCAACTTAACTTCGTCATCGTGTGCCGCTTCTGACAATATCGACTTAAGTTCGTCCATCAATTGATAATTCACGGCATTCCTTTTCTCCGGTCTATTAATTAGGACCTTCATGATACCTCGTATATCCTTTTCAACCTTAATCATCTGATACACATATTCACCTTCTCCAAAATCATCATCGAATATAGATGTTTCTAAATATTCTGCCAAATAAATTTGCAAAAAAAACACAGAGATATATCTCTGCGCTTTTTTTAGCGTGTTGCATCAAGAAAGCAAAGCTCTCAAGTAGGTCAAGAAATTATTTTGCGACAACTTCTTTTCCTTTATATGTTCCACATTCTTTACAAACGTGATGTGAAAGAGTCATTCCACCACAGCTCGGGCATTCTACCATACCAGGTACTTGAAGCTTGAAGTGTGTACGACGTTTTCTTTTTACAGTTTTCGACGTTCTTCTAAAAGGTACAGCCATTATTCCCACCTCCTTAAAAAATATAAAAAAGCTGGAAAAATCGGATTAGCGATTTTTCGTTCCAATCAAGATTCTTTATTGTTGTCAAAAAAGTCGGCAAGCTTTGCAAATCTCGGATCAACCTTATGCTCATTTTCTACTTCAGAAATAACAGCCCAGTCTTTCCCAGATTGAGGAGCAGCTTCGTTTGAATCGACATCCTCACAAAAAACCTGCATCGGAATTTCTAGCAATAAATTTTCTTTAATTACCGGTATAAGGTCTACAACGTCACCTTCCACAACAGTGACATCATCTCCGTAGAAATCAGTGCCATCTGCTTTTAAAAGAAAGGTTTCCTTTGTATCAATATCAATCGGATATTTAACGTCTACCAGTGTACGGGAGCAAGGTAATGTTAATTCACCTGAAAGATGCAAGTGAAAAGTAATCTCGGTAGAGCTTATATCAGCTCTTCCTGCTACTCTAATCGGAGAAACATCGCGAATTTGCGGGTCTCTTTCTCTAATGTCTAAGACATCCACCAGTTCATCAAACCGTAAATCTTTGTCCCGAATTTTTTGAAGTTGACTAATTGTCCATTTCAAATGAAATCACCTCAAGGCAACAAAAATAATTATAGCTTTCAATTATAAGTTTGTCAATATTTTTTCTTTACACTATAATGTAGTCATCCTAACTGATTATCCATGGTTAAGAATCTTTTCAAACAAAAAATCAAGACGAATCATTATAGTAATTTTACTTGAAATACTATTTTAGCACTAAGTTGAAAAAATACAAAGTTTTTCTCTGAGGTGAACGAATGAAAGCTTGCGGTTTAGTTGTCGAATATAACCCTTTTCATAATGGACATGTTTTACATGCAAGAGAAAGTAGAGAAAAAACAGGGGCAGATATTGTTGTGGCAGTTATGAGTGGACCCTTTTTACAACGTGGCGAGCCTGCTATCGTCAGCAAGTGGACACGTGCCGAAATGGCCTTGAATGGCGGCATAGATCTTGTCATCGAGCTTCCCTATGCTTTTGCAACACAGAAGGCGGAGATATTTGCAAAAGGATCTATCTCTCTTTTGGAATCCCTTGGCTGTGACTCTTTTTGCTTCGGAAGTGAGGATGGCAGAATTGAACCATTCATCACCGCCCATAGAATTCTTACGGATAATTCCGCTGCATTCGATGCCGCCATTAAATCGTACATGGATACCGGTAATAGTTATCCGTCCAGTGCTGCCAAGGCCTATCGATCGATCACCAATGGTGATGCGGCACTGGATTTGGCGAAGCCTAATAATATTCTTGGAAAGGAATATGTAAGTGCAGCCCTTTCTAACGGCTTTTCCATTCGCCCTTATACGATTCAAAGGGTTGCTGCCGGATACCATGAAACAAAGTTGTCTAAAGACCCTATTGCCAGCGCAACTGGGATACGTAAAGCCATCCATGAACAGCAGGAATTGAATCCCGTTTCCAGTTATATTCCTCAACCGACAATGAGTGCTCTTGAGCAATATTTATCGAACTATCATGCATTACATGACTGGGAAATGTATTGGACCATGTTGAAATACCGAATCCTGTCTTCCTCTTTAATCGAATTGGCAGAGATTTACGAAATTGAAGAAGGCATAGAACACCGAATAAAGGAGATGGCCAAACAATCTTCGAGCTTTACTGGATTCATGGCCGCTCTGAAGACAAAACGCTATACATGGACACGCCTTCAGCGGATGTGTGTCCATGTATTGACTCATACATTAAAGGAACAAGTGATTCACAATGACCAACCAGCCTATATCAGACTTCTTGGCATGAATGGCCGGGGACAAGAATATCTTCGTACCGTTAAAAAAGGCTTACCTCTCCCGCTCATCTCTAAACTTTCGTCCTATCAGAAGCAGGACATCGATATGGACTTACGAGCGGCACAGGTGTATGCATTGGGCTTGTCCGAACCGTATCAAGCTGACTTGATGAAACGGGAATATGAAGCCCCCATCATTATCAAATGAAGATGCATTTAAGCTTGGCCTGCCCGGTCCTTACATGTAAAATCAGCTAATCAAAAAAAGCGGAAACAGAAGATGACTGTGAAGTGAACACAAAAAGTTAGACACTTCATTTAGTTACGCTGCTCCTAAGGATTGAGTTCGGTATTGCACCGGACTTAATCCTATTAATTTTGCCTTGATCCGTTTGTGATTATAGTATTCGATATAGTTTTCCAGCTCTTGTTTGAAATGGGACATCCTGTAGTATCCTTGCAGGTAAAGTAATTTTGATTCAAATTTTTGATGACCGCGTCATCGAGACAGTTTCCTTTACGGGACATACTTTGTGTAATCCCTTGGTCCTCGAGAGCTTGTACTATTGCCTCATTTTATTTGCCACCCTTGATCCGAATGAAGGACAGGGGTCTCTAAGCAAGCTTGATCTAACATCTTGGACACAAGCTCGAAAGACAGGGCGTGTTTCAATCGTATAAGAAATAATTTCACCATTGTATAGATCGAGAATAGGTAAAGATATCATTTTTCAACAAAGAGATGAAACTCTGTCACATCTGTCACCCATTCTCGTTCAGGTTTAATGCCGTGAAATTATTGAAGCTGGGCTCACGGAATGAGATGCATGGTACTCAGCGATTTTACGGGATCCTATCCTTCCAAGTACTGCGAAACCACTTCTACTTTATCTTCAAATAATCTCACCATAAAAAATACACCTCCAATTGCTAGACTTTTGTCTAACAATTGGGGTGCAGTTCACTGCCTGCGCTTTTTTTCTTTTTCTTTTTCTTTTAGATTGGTTAAATAGGCTAAAGCATCCTCAAAGTTGTCAACCGGAACGATCTTCATGTCCGTTCCAATGTCCTTTGCTGCAATGAGTGCATCTTCATAATTCGAACCAGCCGCTCCGTTTTCATTTGGGGCAAAGAATATTTCTGCCCCAGATTTATCGGCAGCCACTATTTTCTGTTGAATCCCGCCAATTGGACCGACTGTACCATCATCCGACATCGTTCCTGTACCGGCAATATCATATCCTTTTGTAAGGTCGCCTTCTGTTAATTGATTATAAATCTCCAAAGAAAACATTAAACCGGCAGAAGGTCCGCCTATTTGTTCTGAATCTATGGCAATCGCCGGTTTTGTGGTCACCTTTCGATTATCATCTAGCGAAATGCCTATTCCAACCCTATTTGGGTCATCTTTAAAAGGCTGCAATGAAAGAACGGCTGTTTTCTTCGTCTCCTCCCGCTTATACACTATTTTTACTTCATCTCCAGCTTTTTTTCCATTAATGTAATCCATGAATTCCTGTGCAGACTTGAAATTAACATTATCGACCTGAATGATTTGGTCGCCCGCTTTCAGTTCTTTAGCTGCCGGCATTCCTTTAAGCACGTCCAAAACATAAACACCCAGGTACTTGTAATCAACTTCTTTCCCTGCTTTTTCATATGCTATCTGAATGGCATTATTTTTAGATTCATCCATTAAGTGAAGCTGCCTGATATTATATTCTTCATCTGTTTCATCTTCGCTTCGAATGGAGGTTTCCGGATAAAGCTCCTGATATTTGCTCCACTTCGCCAGCATATAGGAATAAATATTCGCCCGGCCCATCCTTACAGTGGTTAACATAAAGCTGCCTTTCGCTTCATCTCCTCCGGAAACCTCTATGATTGGCTCCAATTCTTTAGCCATTCCTGGTTTTGTTACATAAAAAGGTAGGGAATAAAGGGCTGATGCTATGAGAAGTATAGCCACCACCAGGAAAGTGCGTACATACATTTTACGGCTCATTTTCAAAGGACTCCTTCCAAGTAACAATGCTTTGCTTAATTTGATCTATCTTTCCTCTTGCAGCTTCTTCTCCAATACTAATTATTTCCTGAACGTTTGTAAATGATTTCGAGCTGTATTTCTCAACCCTGGGGCGGATCATGACGTCTGAAGCAAACTCCCTGCTTTTAACCAGCTCCATTTGCAGGATATCGAGGCTTTGCATAATGACATCATATATGGAGTTTATCTCCATATCCTGTTTCACGTGGGCTACATCTACTCCAATTATGATATCGGCTCCCATATCCTTCACGACGGAAACAGGGACCCTGTCAACAACCCCGCCATCAACAAGCAGCCGATTTCCAATTTTCTCGGGAATGAAAATACCTGGAATGGAGATGCTTGCCCTTACAGCTGGAGCGATGGGACCTTCCTGAAAAATGACCTTTTCCCCCGTTTTTATATCAGTGGCGACCACTGCCACAGGAATATCGAGTTCTTCAAATTTCTTACCATATGTAAATACCCTGATTAAATCCTTTGTCCGTTTACCTGAAATGAGGCCCATTTTAGGTATGGTAAAGTCTAAATAATACTTTCGCTTAAATGCACGGGACAACTTATACAGCCTCTCGATATCCGAACCTGCTCCATAAAAGGCCGCAACCATAGCGCCCATGCTGCTTCCAGCAATCATATCTATCGGAATGCCTTCTTGCTGTAATACCTTTATCACTCCAATATGTGCAAAACCCCTAGCTCCTCCTGACCCAAGTGCAAGCCCGACCTTTGGTCTCGACAAAGATATCCCCCCCGCTGAAATAACACTCATTCAAAGTTATGGTCTTAAACGGATTTATAGAAGCATATTATTTATATTGACAGTGAAACAAGCATTGCAGTAAAAGCCTATAACCATGTAATTGAATGGCTACATTGAAATTTCCATTGTACGGATCATCCTCATTTCATCCTGTACATTACTTTTCGAGAAAAGGAAATTCATATTTTATTATATACGAAACGGACTGCCCTTATTTAGTAACCTTCAAGAGGAGGCTGAATTTTGCTAAAATCAAAATCTAAAACAGTACTGTTAGCTACCTCCGTCACGATGATGGCAGTTGGCTTGATCATCTTCCCCCAAGAATCTTTCGAAGCTTCCAAAAGCGGGCTGAATATGTGGTGGAAAATTGTTTTCCCTTCTCTTCTACCTTTCTTGATTTTCTCGGAGTTATTAATCAGTTTTGGGGTTGTCAGGTTCATCGGCGTCATTCTCGAACCATTTATGCGTCCATTGTTCCGTGTACCAGGAGTGGGCGGGTTTGTTTGGGCGATGGGACTTGCATCAGGGTTTCCAGCTGGAGCGAAGTTCACTGTAAGGTTGCGTCAGGAGGAGCAATTAACCCGCATTGAAGCTGAAAGACTTGTTTGTTTTACTAATTCATCAAATCCATTGTTCCTGTTCGTTGCCGTCGCCGTAGGGTTTTTCCACAATCCTCATTTAGGGATCATCCTTGCGCTTTCCCACTACCTAGGAAATTTTTGTGTAGGCATCATCATGCGTTTTTACCGTTGGAAAGAAGAAAAATCCCCTACAAAAGTAATGAACAAGCTCCCCTCCATTAGACAAGCGTTTAGCCAGATGCACAGAACCCGAATAAAAGAAACAAGACCATTTGGCAGTTTACTTGGAGATGCCGTGATCTCATCCATTCAAACCTTATTAATGATTGGAGGATTCATCATACTCTTTTCGGTGGTCAACAAACTTTTATTTCACATGAACATTACCGGATCGCTCGCATCGTTGGTCGCAGGGATTTTACATATTTTTAATTTCCCGGATTCCTTAAGCCTACCGTTCATATCAGGCATGTTTGAAATGACTCTTGGTTCAAAATTAACCAGTTCGGTCGAAAATGCAAATCTCTTTCAGCAAACTGTGATGACAAGTTTCATCTTGGCTTTCAACGGATTCAGCATTCAAGCGCAAGTTGCCAGCATCATAGCAGCAACAGACATTCGTTTCACTCCCTTTTTTCTGGCTAGGATAGCACATGGCCTTCTGGCATCCATAATCACCGTCTTGCTTTGGGAACCATTCTATAATGAAAATAGGTACAGCGGCAACCCGATACACGCCTTCCCAGTCAGTGGTTCTGGTGAACATGCGCATTCCCTTTATCAGAACATGCTTGATTTCGGTCCTATTCTTACCCTCGCGTTTTTGATCCTATACATCATCATATTTACCAAAAGGCTGTTCAAAGGCCTTTCTTAAACCGAAAAAAGAGCATTGCGCGGTTAGCAATGCTCTTTTTTCTATTCTTTCTGTTCCTCGTACTTTTTGGAAAGAGCTTTCTGGACAACAGGTGGCACTAGTTCAGAGATATCCCCGCCATATTTCGCAACCTCTTTCACGATACTTGAACTCAAGAAAGAATATTGATTTTTCGTCATGATAAAGAATGACTCTATTTTACTGTTAAGGAAACGGTTCATTGAAGTTCCCTGCATTTCATATTCAAAGTCGGAAGTCGCCCTCAGTCCCCTGATAATGGCATTCGCGGAAACGCTTTCAGCATAGTCGACCGTCAATCCTTGATAGAAATCCACTTTAACATTTGGCATATGGGCCGTTGCTTCAGTAATCAATTCCAGCCTCTCCTCCACTGTGAACAGTGAATTTTTCGCTGAATTGTTCACGATGACCACATATACTTCATCAAAAACATTCGCCCCCCTTTGAATGATATCAAGATGACCAAATGTTATTGGATCAAAACTCCCCGGACAAATCGCTATTTTGGACATTCATAGTTCCCCCTGTTCGTGTACGTTTCCCCATTGATAAATCGTAACGGCAATGACGCCATAAACCTCTTTTCTCTTAACGGTAAAATCGCCAACTCTTTCTGGCAATGTAACATCATGGCCATGTTCACAAACAATATATCCCATATCGCTCAGCAATCGGTATTTATGTATTTCTTCAAGAATCTCCACAAGCTTTTGTTTCTTATAAGGTGGATCAAGAAAAATTAATTCAAAAGTCATTTCCCTTTTCACCAAAGCTTTCAATGCACGCTCTGAATCATTTTTATAAACTTCAGCACGGTCTGAAAACTTACATAGTTCCAAATTGGCCTTAACCGTTTGATTTGCTTTAAAATCCCGGTCAACAAATATGGCTTTATCCATGCCCCTGCTTAACGCTTCAATTCCCAGTCCACCGCTCCCGGCAAACAAGTCCAGGACTTGCCCTCCTTCGAAATAAGGCCCAATCATATTGAAAATGGATTCCTTAACTTTATCAGTAGTCGGCCGGGTTCCTGTACCCGGTACAGCCTTAAGTGGTCTTCCTTTGCAAATTCCGGAAACGACCCTCATCATTCTCACCACATTTTTTGACAAATTTCTGTTACTTTCCTATCCTAACATATTAGAAAAAGCTAGCCAATAATAAAAGCCATTTCCTTCAATTCCAAGATGAAAATCAACTTATCATTTCGTACCTTGGATAGATGATATCCATTCTTTAGATAAATCACTTACATTTTGAATAATAAAGTGGTTTTTGGCAATAATAAGAATAACAACATTCCTTTTTAGGTGTTGTTGCCAACCGCGGAGAAGGCTTACGTTTCCCCATAAGTTCTTCCTCCGGTTTCTCCTCTCCCTTTGCCTTCTGGTCCTTATTTAGACATAGAAGGACCCTGCAAATTTTTGCAGGGCTTTTTTTATTGATAAAACCTATGATACCTAAGTTTCTTTTTCATGATTCGTCAATGAAGTTGTCCTTCTCTTTTATGAGGGATAATGATAAAGTAATGTATAAAAGTTAGTTAGGAGAGGTTTAATTGATTCAACGTTTTATTGAACTTGGACAAGGATATTCCGATATATATGAGTTGCTGGAAGTAGGACGCAGCCAGAAACATCGGGTCGCAAGGCTTTTGGCTTTGCATACTACAATAAATGATAAAAAGGTAACGTCATTGGTTATCGTCATGCAGCCTACAGATCCAGGGAAATTCCAACCGCTTTACATTTGCCGTGAAGGTATACCGAACCCCCATGCCACCAAAAACAAACGCTATGAGCTTTTTGAGAACTTGGCGGAGGAACTGGATAAATCCATAATTGAAATCGATATGAAACCTTCGGTGCTCTTTGCAGAAATCGAGTTGTACTACCAACACTTAATCGGAATTTTGCGAATGAACAGATATCTGCCTCCATTAGGTTGAGAGATATTGATGCACTAATTGAAAAAGGCTGACTCCGCAAGAGTCAGCTTTTTTTAAATTCCCATTTTATAATCATATTCTTTCGCTTTATCCGGTTTGGAGTTTTCGAATTCCACCTTCAAAAAAGGCTTGTAAGAAAGGTCCACTTTTTTTACGAACGAATAATTATTCAGCTTTTCCACCAGTGGTTCCACTTCATCCATATTCGTATAAAGGACTACGTATTTCAACTTTTTTGAAACATAATGGATATTCCCAAATTTCCTAAGCATTTTGGCTTGTTTTAATGTATGTAAATAGACGATGATTCCCTGTCTCGCTCCAAGCATATCAATAACTCCCTTTTATAAAGGTTTTAACTAAGTGTAGCATAGCAGAATCTTTACTTTCAACCAAGAAAAAAGATTATAAACGAAATTCTCTTACTATTATGAATATACATACTGTGAAGGGAGCCGAAAAAACGATGGATTTAGACCAAATTTGGCAACAATTTATGGATCATCTATTAGATAATGATGAAATCACCAAAGTTTCGATAAAAAAATTTACAGGTATACCATTTATATATATCGATTTTCATCCGGCACAAAATGATATAAGTAAGCTTTCTATCATAATAAAAAAAGCCGCAGGCCTTTCAATGCGTGGCAAGCAGCTCCATTGTGAAACCATTTTCGTACGGCAGGAAGAACCTTTATATGTATTCCGTCATCGTTTTTATGTGCCGCAGCAAAAGATGTTTTGCTGCGGCAATCTTTGTCCGGACTGTATCCTATACCGCAGTTAACCCCTTTTAGTCTTCAATCGCACTTGTAACCTATCCATAATATAAAAAAAGGCTAAAAACTGGTGAAAGGTTCAAAAAAGGAATTTTTTATACATGCATCGTTTCATTCCTAACACTTTCTGTAGAAGGTGCCGTATATGAAACAGCCACCGAACTCCGAAATAATATCGAATTTCGATGGCTGCAGGTTCTTTCCATAAACCATAAAAGCCGGCAAACAATGGTTATGATCTGGCTATTTCATTAAGCAGAGCATCCACAACTTCCGCCGGTTCCGCAACTTCCCGTCGAACATCCACCTGATGATACAAAAAATGGATTGCCCGCAGGGGTTTTGACCTGTTCTGAAACCGCTCGTCCTATTCTTCCGCTTATTTCATCAAGAACGGATTGCAATTCGGTCTCCGCCCGCTTAAACTCGGCAACGGCAGGATGCATATCCATGTCTCGTTTAGCTTCCCTTGTCTCTAAATTGATACGCTTATAATCCGGATGATATTTACCGAACCTTTGAACATCTTCAAATAGATCCTTTAGTGAAGTAAACTTGGAAATTTTCCGCTGTGCCTCTTTGTCGCTCTGTAATTTATATAAACTAAGGAGATATTCTTCCCCTATTTCAGAATGAAGGATCATTTCAGCTAATCCTTCAGCCTGTTGTAAAATGTCGATGATTTCCATAGTAGCAAGCATTAACAAGCTCACCTCCATCACCATTTTACCATTTCTCTCTTTCACATGCTAATGGTTTGATTAAATCGAGGAAGTGATATGTACTTCAAACTCTTTTTGAAGCCCTGTTTTTTCACCTGAAGCATTCAAAATCTCCAGCTTAATTTTATGCATGCCATTCGGGACATCCTTTAAGATAAATGCAGCCGTTCTCATATCGACTTTCTTTTGATTATCAATAAATACAGACACAGTTGCCAATTGTTCAGAATTCGTTTCAGAAAACACATAGTTTTTCAAGTAGCACTCCACATAGACGGAGTTGCCTTTCACAAAAGTTTTTACCCGAAAATCCTCATCTGAGTTTCGGACGCTCGATACAGTGGTGGCAGCTTTAAGGGAAGGTTCACCTTGTAGGGCTACTCCTGAATTTTCAGGTTCCGGTATTTTCTTTCCACATCCCGATGCTGCCATCAACACTGTTAGAACCACAATCAACTTTCTCATAACATCGTCCCCCTTTTGCCTTTATTGTTCGCCAAAAGGAGTAATTTACTCTTTTTTTCTTCATTCACCTGGAGCATTCATCGCTTGAAACATATGAAGCATCATGGAGGCAACCTGGACGCTTTCCGAAAATTTAGAAACCCGATGTGGAATAGACTTCTCAAAAAAATATTTCGCTTCAGTTTCAAATACATCCACTTCATGAGGATTACGCATTAACCTTTTGTACCAGGCAGGTTGAATCCTCAAGTAATTTCGCATATCATCATTCGTTTGAATGAATTCATATATATTCTGACGCATGAAAAACCCTCCTTAATCTTTAGTGAATAAAAAAGGGTTAGCTCTCTGCTCTCTTTCTTTTTTAGGGGGACTGGTATCTTCTGATTTATTCCCTTGGAAAGCAGATAGCACTCCTTGGATTGCACCAATGGCCTGATTGGCATTTGTAATATATTGTTGAATCTGGCCCATATCCATATTTTTAACTGCACTCATTAACGAACCGATCAACTCAGTACTTTGGTCTCCCTTTTCTACCGGCGGTGATGGGGCTTCTGAATTCACTTTGGACTTATCCACGCTTACATCAGCCTGCCAGCGTGGATGATCTTCTCCGAGTAAATACCATTCTTCAAAAAGTTCCTGCCATGTTGCTTGCTTGTTTCTCACTTCATTCACTAAAAAAGGATGCTCCTTGACAAACTCCCGAAATCGATCGACGGAGGGGCGCTTTCTTTTTGCCATTACTCTCACCTCACACTTAGACATCGCCTATTGCACCATATGCTATAAGCAAATAAAATGTGCATCAAATTCCGCTTCAAATGCAATTGGATTTCATATAGTAAAAAAGGATGTATTTTCATGCCGAATACAAGTGAATTAAACAAGGATTCCCAGAACCCGGTTCAGTCTGTAGATGAAACGGAGTTATCGGTTTTATCTGGAATTGACTCAGATCTAAAAGCCAAAAGAGACCCAAAGTAAATATTCTTGTATTTCTAACCTACTGCAATTAAAAATTGCAAACAGGGGAAGACACTTACAATGATCATGCCTAAAAAACCCCTCTTGTACATATTGTATTGAAAATTACATATGGGGCATGATTGCTACCTTGATAGATTCGGGGATGGGTGCCTTGCAAACTCAACATGTCCACAAGGGTTCCGTTACTACGGATTTCCAAGTTCGATATGTGAAACCCTCCAATGGTGATCGATTAAAGTGTACGAGTAAATTAATAATAGAGGTAGTAAAACGATCATCATCGAGGGGAAGGTCAACCATGATGACGGGGAACTTTATGCTGTATAGACAGGAAATTTTTTAGAACAAGAAAACGGACCCCAAACGGATCCGTTTTTTTATTTTTTTATAAAATTCTGGGTGTAATACCTTTTATAAACCCCAACACCCAGACCTGTAAATTCCTCGTTCAGCATCGCATCCCGATGCCCTTTACTATTTAGCCAGCCCTCCATGACTGCAGCCGCGTCCACATAATTAGCCGCAATATTTTCACCTGCTGCCTTGTATTTAACATGACCTGCATCGAGACGTTTTTCCAAATCCCCTTTTGTTTCAGAAACATGGGTTCCTTCAGGAGCGTCCGTCATTTCCCGGCTATGAAGGTAGGCAACCTCAGCAGTTGGACCATCCCATTCTAAAGGATTAAGTTTAAACCTGCTGCGCATTATATTTGTAATATCGAAAATTTGCTGCTCATTGCCACCTTCCACTTTCGCCAAGTCTTCTTTAGAAAGTTCCTTGACGGTCACAAGTTTACCATGATAGGTCAATTCATACGGCTTTTGTTTTAATAGGGCGGAATCATTCAAAAATCGGACGCTTGAAACAGTCCCAGTGAATTTATCCAAATAAAGCTGAACATAAATGTTCCCTAGATCAATCAAAGGCCTCATGTTCATATCTTCCTCCGACAATTCAAAACGATAGGAACTGTCGCCAACTTCAATATCAACAGTAGGTTCTACATATAAGCTGGAATAGATGGCATCAATCGATTGTCCAATTTTAAAAGGAGCGACATTAACCTTATCACCGATTCCATAAGCAGATACCACTTTTCCATTCTCTACGGCCAGTTGAAAATAATTGTTATAGTCCTTTTTATAAACCCACCATTCATATCCATAGGCGGACATATCAATTCGATCCGGCTTACCGTATTCCTTTTCTATTTCTTTTGCCTTTTTCCCAATTGTTACTCCCAGACCTTCTGTCACTTTAGTCACCCCTTCTTTTTCGGAAGAAGTACTTTTTTCATTTATATGTCCATTGGGGTTAACGCCTTTGTTACCATCAATAAGAGGGTTACCTTCATTTTCATCGCCGATATTAAGATAAATACCGATTACGAAAAAAATAACGATTAACACCAAAACCTTTCCTAATCTGCGCAGAGGAACACTCCCTCTCTCTAATCTAATTTATGTATCCAATGCAAAAACCATTCTGTCCTGATTATATCACTGTTCAATCATAATTTTCTAATTTACGATAGACTGCCCCTTCATTAAATTTATTTTAAAGTGGAACTTTTGTGAATCATTAAAATACCGTGGTTGAGTTCATTGCAACTTCCACCATTTCGTACTATTATAAAATATAGGATAAAATGGTATATTATAAACATACTTGGAGATTTTTAATATATTCATGTACATAATATTTTTTCCGGTATGTCATTTTAATTCCCAATAGAAACATAGGAGGTACTACTCGTGAAATTTGAAAGCTTTGGAATCGAAAACATCACAGCCGACTTAAACCGATTAGATGACCTAATGCCGCAATATGGTTTAATACGTGCCGAACAATGGGATTACGAAAGAGTCAGTTACGATCGTAAGTTCGAATTAAAAGAAGGAACGTTTTACCTGCGAATACTTGGCTATGCTACAGAGGGCGATGTAGGCGCTCACAGAGCCGTCATCAAACTAATGGTTCCTCTATTAGGAAAACATTATTATCCACACGGGGTTGAATATGGCGAAGGGGAGGACTTCCCTGCATCATTAGTTAAACAAAGTGAAAAAATCCTCGCTCAGATCAAAGAAGAACTTACACAATTCACCGGCCTGTAAAAGCCGTTAGTAAAAAGTGCGGTACAAGGGAGCGGATCATGAGTGATGCTCTCTTTTTTTCCATTACAAAAGCCTGATGCTTTTTTTTGCATCAGGCTTCTTCATCATTTTAAAATCCTAGGATCGCCTTTATTAAAGATGTTGTTTCGCCGCCATGATAAATGACATAAAGCAGGATGTAAACGGCTACTCCAGTAATCCCAGTGAAAAACCAAATGATGCTTGTCGTAGGTCCGATTTTTTTATGAATGGCGAATTTACCTTTAAACCCAGTGGTAAGCATGATGATCCCCAAAACAGCTCCAGTTGTAGCAAGTGTTATATGGAAGATTAAAAAAATCGTATAATAAATTTTAATGTCATCCGGTCCACCAAATGACGTACTGCCAATAAAGACCGTACGAGTAAGATATATAGTGAAAAAGATTACCGCAAAAACCGCAGCTACCATCATGGTTTTTTTATGAGTCTCGATTTTGCGTTGTTTAATTTGATACCAGCCTATTGCAACAGTGATGGCACTTAATACAATGAAGGCTGTACTTATAGTTGGAAGGATTGGTAAAGACATATGAATTGTAGTCCTCTCTTTATTTATTAATCAACTACCATTTTATAAAAGGTAATCATAAATTTCAATAAAATCAAGTATTTTTAACAGAATGCTCACTTTTATGGTGATATCCAAGACAAAACACTGGCTATTTGCTTAGAAATTGATAATTCGATAACCATTTACAATCGTCACCGGTAAAACCTAGCAGGCAATGACAACATATAAAAAACTTGCCTCCCCCCCAAGACAAGTCTTTTATGGTACACCTATTCCACATGCTGAAATTCCGAAGGTATCGGATCGATTTCATTTTGTCCGCCATTCTCCTTTTTGAACCAAGCAAAGAAAATGATACCTAATACATAGCCTAATACGATTTCTTGGATCACCTTCATAAGAACCCCACCAAGCTGTTGATCCTCAAGCAATGGCAGTCCATTGAACATTTCTGGACCGCTGAGTGTCAAACTCGACAGTGCTGAAGCGGGAACGCAAAGTTCCATGGCACTTGCCCAAGATTCCGCATTGGTAAACGTATCATACATCGGATCATTAGCAAAAATGATTAAAGCGCAAGCTGGGGTCATTAAAATGCCACTCCCGAAAATATAAGCTACTTTTTTTACACCTGTTAGACTTTCGTGTTCTGGCAATTGATTGACAAGTGGGAACCACATCAAAACTGCAGTCGTAAATAATAGCACCGTATATCCGGCATGTATCCACATCCCCGTTTTGATAAAGTCGAACACTAACGGGATATGGTACAACGAGAAAAGAACATTAAATAGTAAAAGGGCGACAAGCGGTCTCGTGAAAAATTGAAATAACGCCTTCACTCCCCTTGAATTTATGAAAGTTCTCAATAGCCAATCCGGAATCGCAATGATAAATAAAGGCGGAATCACAAGATAGAGCAATGCCATTTGAAACATGTGGGCACTGAACATAATGTGACTCAATAAATCCAGTGGCGAACCCTTTACCACATAAAGCAGGAACATGGCTGTTAAAAAATAAGTTGTCTGTTTAACGGAAAGCGGTGAACTGCCTGAAAACGCCTTCCCTTTTTTTGTCACAAACAAAAAATAGCCAAGGGTTATAAGTACGAGGGCGGCAAAATAATAAGGACTCCACAAAGCGCGAAATCCGAAAATATCAATAGACAAAAAAATCACCTCGTTCAAAACAATTTTCTTACTTTCATTATAACTAAAATGATACATGATAACAAATATAGATAAACTTGGATTCTTTTTCTAGTAAATCAACACATAAAGAAAACCGGCTATCATTCAATAGCCGATTTTCTTATGGTTTATAACCAAACGATCGTTGTGAAAACAAGGACAGTTATTAAGCCGACTGCAAGGCCAGAAAATAAAAACAATGCAATGGTACCATGCCCTTTGTGCTTCATGTGCATAAAATAATACAATTGGAAAACCACTTGTATGACTGCCAGTAACAAAATGACTGGTTTAATGAACCAATGTGAAAACCCTTCGATTCCTACTGCAGCAAAAGCAAGTAATGTAAAGAAAATCATTAGTATAAATGTTATCACTTGATGTTTCATCTCTTCAGCATTTTTCTTACGGCGATATTTTAAATCGACATTCGGGTTCGCTGAATTTGATTGTTCATTCGCCATCAGTTATCCCACCATTCCCATTAAGTATACGACTGTAAAGATAAACACCCAGACTACGTCAATGAAATGCCAATAAAGACTCGCAACAAAAAATTTAGGAGCGTTATATAAATTCAAACCCCTTCCTGCATTACGTACCATTAGAGTTATGATCCAAAGCAAACCGAAAGCAACGTGTCCTCCGTGAAAACCAACTAAAGTATAAAACGCAGAGCCGAAGGCACTACTCGTAAATGTATGATGGAATTCATGAACATAGTGATTAAATTCATAAATCTCGAGGACTAAGAAACCAAAACCAAGGGCAACCGTAATAACAAGCCATGCCTGCATTTGTTTAAAGTGGTTATTTTTCATATGATACATCGCATACACACTAGTCAATGAACTGATCAATAATAGCATGGTTGCAACAAAAGTAAGCGGTAGCTCGAATAAGTCTTTCGCTAGGGCTGCGTCACCATTTGGAACTTTATCCTTCAATGCAAGGTAAGTTGCAAATAGTGAGGCGAATAATACCGTCTCTCCACCAAGAAACAACCAGAATCCCAAATACTTATTTTTACCTTCTAAAGTCGCTTTCTCGGGAGAAGCAGGCCAAGTAGCATCCGTGAATCTTTCATCTGCTTGCATTATGCCTTACCTCCCTTGTCTTTATCGTCCATAAGCTCTTCTTTATGAATATGGTATCCATGATCGTCTTTAACGGAACGGATAAACATTGAACCAAATGTCACCAAAAGTCCAACAATGATAATAGGCAGTGTCCACGACTTATCATCCATATGGTATAAAGCACCGAATGCGGCTATAAATAAACCGGAAGCAGTCGTCAGAGGAAGAATGGATGAATTTGGCATATGGATATCCCCAAGTGGTTCTGCAGGAGTCATTTCCTTTTTACCTTCCATTTTTTCAACCCAATAAGGATCTAATCCGCGGACTAGCGGCAATTGTTTAAAATTATAAAAAGGCGGTGGTGATGGAATGGCCCATTCAAGCGTACGGCCATCTCCCCATGGATCATTTCCGACTTTTTCATTTTTCACAGATGTAATGATTATATTTATGACCATAACCAAGACACCAAATGCCATCAAAAAGGCTCCAACAGTACTAATCATATTACCTGTATTGAGACCTTGATTGTCCAAGAATGTAAATACGCGACGAGGCATCCCCATCAGACCTAAGAAATGTTGGATGAAGAATGTTAAATGGAAACCAATCAAAAACGTCCAAAATGTGATTTTTCCCAATTTTTCGCTTAACATAGTTCCAAACATTTTCGGCCAATAGAAATTGATTCCAGCCAGTAAACCTAATACAACCCCACCGACGATTACATAGTGGAAATGGGCAACAACGAAATAACTATCATGGTATTGATAATCAGCAGGTGCTGATGCAAGCATGATACCTGTCACGCCACCCATTGTAAAAGTAGGAATAAAGGCAACTGCATAAAGCATCGGGACCGTGAACTTAACGCTTCCTCCCCACATCGTAAAGATCCAGTTGAATATCTTAATACCAGTTGGTACAGCGATAGCCATAGTCGCTACGGCAAAGATTGCATTGGCAATAGGACCTAGACCTGTGGTAAACATATGATGGGCCCAAACCATGAAACCTAAGAAACCGATTAATACGGTTGCAAAAACCATCGATGAATAACCAAATAATCTTTTTCTGGAGAATGTAGCAAAAATTTCTGAAAAAATACCGAACGCTGGAAGAATAAGAATATATACTTCCGGGTGACCGAATATCCAGAATAAATGCTCCCAAATAATCGTATTTCCTCCTGCTGCTACATCAAAGAAATTCGCGCCAAACATCCGATCGAACATCATTAACACCAATCCCACGGTAAGCGGAGGAAAAGCGAATAATATCAATGCAGAAACAACGAAAGTTGACCATGTAAACAGCGGCATACGCATATATGTCATACCAGGCGCACGCATATTAATAATGGTTACAAGGAAATTGATCCCTGCAATTAGTGTTCCAAAACCCGATATTTGTAGTCCGAGGACATAAAAGTCAATGCCATGGCCTTCGGAATGCAGGGAAAGTGATGCATACGATGTCCAGCCTGCATCAGGAGCGCCCCCTAAAAACCATGAAAGATTTAAAAAGATTCCCCCAAAGAAAAATAACCAAAAACCTAATGAGTTCAAATATGGGAACGCAACATCACGTGCCCCTATCTGTAATGGTACAACCGCATTCATAACAGCAAATACTAATGGCATGGCCGCCAGAAATATCATTGTCGTACCGTGCATGGTCAAAATTTCATTATAAAATCCGGCACTTACGAAGTCATTATTTGGGATTGCAAGCTGGATACGGATAAACATCGCTTCCAAACCGCCGATTACAAAGAATAACCCGCCAGAGATAAGATATAAAATGGCGATTTTCTTATGGTCTACCGTCGTCAGATAATCCCAAATCGTAGCGCCAAATCCTTTTTTATTAGCGTACGTACTCACGATTTAACCTCCTTAATCAATGTTCTATTTTTCTTCCACCTTAAGCTCTAAAAGATAGGCAGCCAGTGCATTAATATCTGAATCTGAAAGTTGGCCGTAAGTACCGGTCATTGTGTTACCCGGTTTATACTTCTCAGGATCCTTGATCCATTTTTTCACATTTTCTTCCGTGTGATCCAATACGCCAGCTATTTTTTGACGTTCACCGAATGTAGCCAGATTCGGTGCCTGACGAGCAGCCTCAGGCCTGCTGTCATTTGGTGTCACCGCATGACAACCTATACAACTTTGATTAAAGACATCTTCACCCTGTTTTGCTAGATCACCTTCCACGACAGGTTCTTTCGCGGCTTTCATATCTTTAGTCCAAGCTATAAAGTCGCTTTTAGACTTCGGTACGACCTTAAAATCCATCAAGGCATGGGAAGGACCGCAAAGTTCAGCACATTTCCCGTAAAATAAGTTGTTCGAATCTTCTGCTTTTTCACTATCGAATTCTAAGAAAAACTGATTGACCCCATCTGTATTTGTATCCATCTTTCCTCCGGCAGCCGGTATCCAGAATGAATGCTTAACATCAGAAGCAGTAAGATTGAAGTACACTTTTTGATCGGTAGGCACAACCAAATCCTGACTTGTGACAACGCCAAGGTCAGGATATTCAAACTCCCACCAATAAAGATTTGCCCTAACATTCACGACAAGGGCATCCTTCGTTTTTCCATCCTTATCTTTCTTATCCATTGCCTTTGTGTCAGCTAGATCGAATGTAGTGACGACGGTTGGAACAGCCAGAACAATTAAAAGAAGGATAGGAATAACAGTCCAGATAATTTCAAGTTTATGACTTCCTTCAATTTGTTTAGGTATTGTTTCGTCGCCTTTCTTCCGACGGAAGCGCAGTAAAACTACAACGAACAAAATAATCACAACAATAATTACCAGAACCATGATTAGTGTACTCAATATCAGTAAGTCATACTGAGATTGCGCAACATTGCCTGCTGGCTTCAGTGCGGATAGAAATGGTTCGCCACAGCCCGAAAGGACAAGTCCTACAATTCCCAGCAAAGCAATTAGGCGCCATTTGTGCAGCCTTTTTTTCATAGCTTCAGAAACCCCTCTTTCGTCAAAATTTTCTCACAAAAATAAAAATGGGCGCAATTGCGAATATTCTCTCTATGTCAATTTCTAAAAAAGAAAGAATCCCTAATTTAAGGAATTATTATGATGATTCATGTAACCACCCTTATGAATGATCCTGTTGAAGTTCTCCGTTAATATGTATGAATGGCGGTCAATGCATTATATATAAGTAAGCTGCAGCCTGTAAAAAAACAGGCCGCGCAGCAACTTTTATTTAACAAAAACTAGATGAGTGTGACTATAACCATGGCTACAAATAAAATGGTCATATAATTTAAAGAATAAACAAACATGGATGTAGCCCATTTAACATCATCTTTCTTCCTATACCCCTTAATCCCCAAAATAAGCCAACCTGTGCTCAATAATGCAGCAAGAATAACCAGTGGAGTTCCTAATGGAGTTAAAAAGAATGGAACGAACATTAAACAGACGATCCATAACATGATTGATCTTTTTGCGGCCTTGAACCCTTTTACAACCGGAAGCATTGGTACCCCCGCTGCACGATATTCTTCGACACGCCTCATTGCAAGTGCATAAAAATGAGGAGGCTGCCACAAGAACATGATCGCGAACAGGACCCAAGCGATCGTATCAAGGCTCGGGTCGACGGCAGCCCACCCGATAAGTGGAGGTACCGCTCCTGATATACTGCCTATTATCGTATTCGAGACAAATCTCCGTTTAAAAACCATGGTATATAAGACAACATAGGCGAAGACGCCGAATGCACCAAGTATAGCAGTTGTCATATTAGTCAAAGCAAGCAATACCAGTCCTGCAGCAATTAAGCCAAAGCTTAACGCCAATACCTTTGAAGGCTGTACTTTACCAGTTACCGTTGGCCGGTTTTTCGTTCTTTCCATTAAATGATCGATATCACGGTCATAATAATTATTGAAACTGCAGGAACCTGCCATTATGAGCGCCGAACCTGCAAGTGTATAAAACACTACATCAAGATTACTTAAGAAGCTAAGCCCCGAAAAATGAAGGGCTAACCATACGCCGGTAAAAGCTGTAATTATATTTGAATTGACAATCCCCACTTTTATAAGTGCGAGAAAATCCTTCCAAGCTGTTGTTTCCGGTATATCCGATTGAAGGGCGGCTTTACTGTCCTTCATGACAGCATCTGACAAACCCCTTGTTTCTGACATTTGTTTTCCTCCTTTAAATCATTCAGCACAGACGCAAATGCAAAAAATACTTACTTACATATGCTATAGAACATTATTTCATACTTTTTGATATTTGTAACCAAGGAAGCGCACACAAAAAGTAAATTATTTACCAATGGCCGTTGTAAATGGAATCCATCGAGAGCTATCATTCTTAATATCATGCTTAAAAACAGTAAAATTTAGTAAAATCATTTCTTCAATATATTAAAACACATTTTTGGAAGGTTTTGTGAAAATTTTTCGGTTATTTTTTGACCAATTTGTGTCTCAATACTTTCAATTCACTTGTTAGATGTTCATCAAGAACATGAATAGTATGCTGTTATCATCATCCCCTAGGCTCTGTCCCTATTTTGGTCCTACTTGAAGGTTTACACTCCCTTTATTTCTATCAAAGTCTTTTGTAACTTTCAACTATTTCCGGCATTTTAATTAATAGCAATGTTATTAACTGAACTTGTAAAATCATTCTAAATTGTGTAATATCGAGGAAGTTCGACAAATATTATGAAAAATCTTATGCTATTATTAATTTTATTGAACAACCTAATTTGGCTACAGAGAAAAAGGTGGGACTACTAGTGAAATCGTCTCTTAAATGGTTTGCTGTTTTAACTACGATTGTAATGCTTTTCATCTTACTGGGTGGAGCTTTAGTCACGAAGACGGATTCCGGCATGGGATGCGGCAGGTCCTGGCCATTATGCAATGGCCAATTGATCCCAGACAAAATCACGTTAGAATTGGTCATTGAGCTTTCACATCGACTCGTATCAGGTGCCGGGGGTTTCTTGGTTTTAATTTTATCGTATTTGTCCTGGCGAAAAATCGGCCATATCCGTGAAGCACGTTTCTTATCCGTCCTTTCTTTTGGTTTTCTGTTATTACAAGGGTTGATTGGAGCTGCTGCCGTCCTTTGGTCTCAATCTGATTTCGTCCTTGCCCTTCATTTTGGCATATCACTCATTTCCTTTGCTGCCGTCTTTTTACTGACACTATTGATTTTTGAAGTCGACAAGAAGTTCGAAGCCGAAAAACTTATAGTTGATAAACGAATGAAATTCCATATTATTGGCGTATTGATTTTTTGTCTGGTAGTCGTATATACGGGTGCTCTTGTAAGGCATACGGAATCCAGTCTAATCTGTAAGGATTGGCCTTTATGTGTAAATGACAGCCTCGCGCTCCCCTCCAACCTTTATGAGTGGATTCAGATGGGGCACCGTGCAATTGCTGGCGCTATTTTCATTTGGGTTTCCTATGTGGCTTATATTGCAAAAAAATATTACAGGGATCAAAAAGTGTTGTATGGCGGTTGGATTGCTGCATTCATTCTCGTTTTTTTACAGGTTACCGCTGGGGCCTTTATAATTTTCTCAAGGCAGAACTTATATATCGCATTGGCACACGCTTTATTCATTGCCTGCTTTTTTGGTGTAATGAGCTATTTGATGCTACTGACTTCAAGAAGCAAAAAAAATGCCCTATCCAAGCAAAAAGGGAGCCCCACCCACACGGTCAAAAGGCAGGGTGAACATGATATAACGCCAACGATACCCGCCCGTTAATGTCTGATTGTTCAATCAATAAGATAATAAGGTAAAACAAAAACCACCATTATGGTGGTTTTTGTTTTACCTTAAAGAGAGACTCGAGTGACCCTACATTGCCTAAAAGAGGGTACAGAGCAGCTTGAAACCTCAAGCATACCATTTATACCCGAAATCATTTACAAGCTCACAGTCACGATATTACTTAGTTATTTCAATCAATAAATCACCAGTACTGATCGCTTCTCCATCTTTTACATAGATGTCTTTAATGGTCCCAGAGAATGGCGCTTGTACGGTAGTTTCCATTTTCATCGCTTCCGTAATGATCAGGTGATCACCCTGTTTGACCTGATCGCCTTTCTCTACTACTACACGAATAACCGTACCTGGCATTGTCGCACCGATTTGTTCTTTATTTTTAGGGTCAGCTTTCATTTTTGATATAACGGAAGATTTAATGTTTTCATCCTTGATGATCACTTCACGTGATTGACCATTCAACTCAAAATACACGACCCGTGTTCCATCAGCCAATGGTTGACCGATTGAAACTAATTTAACGATGAGCGTTTTACCCTTTTCAATTTCAACTTCGATTTCTTCACCTAGCCTCATACCATATAAGAAAGTCGCGGTATCAAGGTTGGAAACATCTCCAAACAGCTCAATTGTTTTATTGTAGTCCAAGAACACTTTTGGATATAGGGCGTATGCAAGCGCATCGAAATCAGTGACAGCCCGTCCCAATTCCTTGAATAATTCTTCTTTAAGGGAAGTAAAGTCCACTTCCTCCAATAATTCACCCGGTCTTACTGTTATAGGTTTTTTCCCTTTCAGGATAACCTCCTGAAGCTCTTCAGGGAATCCACCAACAGGCTGACCCAGATAGCCTTCGAATAACTCTATGACTGAATCAGGGAAATCGATGGATTTGCCTTTTGTCAGAACATCTTCTTCAGAAAGGTTATTTTGCACCATGAATAGGGCCATGTCTCCTACAACTTTGGATGAAGGCGTTACTTTTACGATATCTCCGAACATTGCATTGACGCGCTGGTACATTTCTTTCACTTCATTCCAGCGATCACCCAGCCCCACAGCTTTAGCTTGCTGCTGCAGATTACTATATTGACCGCCAGGCATCTCGTGTTTGTACACTTCTGTATGAGGTGCATTCATGCCACTTTCGAAGTCATGGTAGAATTTTCTTACCTCTCCCCAGTATTCGCCTAACCGCTCTAGTGAATCGACTTCCAATTTAGGCTGTCTGCTTGACCCCTCCAGAGCATAATGAAGCGTTTGTACACTTGGCTGCGAAGTAAGGCCAGCTAAAGACCCAATCGCCGTATCAACGATATCCACACCAGCTTCAATCGCTTTTGAATACATGAAAATTCCATTTCCGCTTGTATCATGAGTATGCAAATGGATCGGAAGGGATGTAGTTTCTTTCAGTTCCGATACAAGTCGGTAAGCAGCATCCGGTTTCAAGAGGCCAGCCATATCCTTGATCGCTAAAATATGGGCACCGGCATTTTCTAATTCCACCGCCATATTTTTATAGTATCCGATATTATATTTACTGCGTGATGGATCATTCAAATCCCCGGTATAACAAATGGCCGCTTCCGCAATTTTGCCGGATTGACGGACTGCATCAATAGCCACTTCCATCCCTTTAACCCAGTTTAAACTATCGAAAATCCGGAAAACATCAATGCCAGCATCCGCTGATTTCTCGACGAATTCACGAATGACATTATCAGGGTAATTTTTATAACCAACTGCATTTGAAGCCCTTAAAAGCATTTGTAAAAGGACATTCGGTGCTTTTTTCCTGAAACTTAACAGCCTGTCCCATGGATCTTCTTTCAAGAATCGATAAGCGACATCAAAAGTTGCCCCGCCCCACATTTCCATTGAAAATAAATCAGGAAGGAGTTTTGCTGTAGGCTCAGCGATATCAAGGATATCCTTCGATCTAATTCTCGTCGCCAGTAAAGATTGATGTGCATCACGGAAAGTCGTATCTGTGATCAATACCTCTTTCTGTTCTTTAATCCAATTGATCAGTCCCTCTGCACCTTGCTGTTCAAGTATATTTTTTGTACCCGAGATAAGCGGCAGGCCACCAACATTCGGAATTGGAGCTGGATCGAAAACAGGTTTTTTCTTTTTCTCGACGCCTGGGAAACCATTCACAGTTACATTTCCGATATATGAAAGCATTTTGGTCCCACGGTCTTTTCTGATTGGGAAGCTAAATAATTCCGGTGTTGAATCGATGAATGATGTATCGTATTCCCCATTTATGAATTTTTCATGTTTAACAACATTTTCAAGGAAGGGGATATTTGTTTTAATTCCACGAATCCTGAATTCCTTAAGGTTACGAACCATTTTAGAAGCTGCCTGCTCAAATGAAAGTGCATGAGTAGAAAGTTTAACGAGAAGGGAATCATAATATGGTGTGATGACTGCACCTTGGAATCCATTCCCAGCGTCCAGACGGACACCAAATCCTCCACCGGAACGATATACCATCATTTTCCCGGTATCAGGCATGAAATTATTCAACGGGTCCTCAGTGGTCACCCGTGATTGAATTGCGTATCCATGCGTTTTAATCCCTGCTTGTTCGGGGATCCCGATCTTTTTGCCATGGAGCTCATGCCCTTCGGCTACCATGATTTGAGATTGAACGATATCAATGCCCGTAATCATTTCAGTAATGGTATGTTCAACCTGCACCCGTGGATTGACTTCAATAAAGTAAAATTCGCCATTTGCCACAAGGAACTCGACCGTACCAGCATTTACATAATCAATATTCTTCGCCAACTTGACCGCTGCCTCACAAATCCTTTCCCTTAAATCCTCGGAAAGGGATACGGAAGGTGCCACTTCCACAACTTTTTGATGCCTTCTTTGAACGGAACAGTCACGTTCATACAGATGGACGATATTCCCATGAGTATCAGCCAAAATCTGAACTTCGATATGCTTTGGATTCTGTATGAATCTCTCTACATAGACTTCATCGTTACCAAAGGCTGCTTTAGCTTCTGATTTTGCGCGATCATATGCCTCTTCAACTTCTTCGATTTTTTCGACAATCCGCATTCCACGTCCGCCGCCGCCCAAAGATGCTTTTATAATAATTGGAAAACCGTATTGTTTTCCAAATTCCTTTACTTCTTCAACATTGGTCACCGGTCCCTCGCTACCAGGGATGACCGGAATATCAGCTAGTTCAGCTTGTGTTCTAGCTTTCACTTTGTCACCAAACATATCTAGGTGTCTTGATTCTGGTCCGATGAAGATGATTCCTTCTTCCTCACAACGTTTCGCAAAGTCAATATTTTCTGAAAGGAAACCATAACCGGGATGAATCGCATCAACTCCGCTCATTTTGGCAATCGCGATTATGCCTTCAATATCCAGGTATGCATCAATCGGCTTTTTGCCTTCCCCAACCAAATATGCCTCATCCGCTTTATATCGGTGATAAGAACCATAATCTTCCTTCGAATAGATTGCAACTGTATGAATGTCTAATTCCGTACATGCCCGAAAAATTCGTATCGCTATTTCTCCACGATTTGCCGCAAGTACTTTTTCTATACGTTTCCCCATTGCTACCACCCTAATCAATATGTATTTTTATTGAATATATAGAAAAAAAAGCGTGATAGATTCACCACTTTTTATTCATAAGTTTATTTCCCCAAAAGGGAGACCGATCTGATAAGGCTCTTTTTCTTGCTAATGTAATTAGTTCGATATATATTAATATTTTCGTTTTTTCATCCATAAATACAAAATAGGAACCTTACCAAATTAGCAAAAGAAAATTTAGTTATTATAATATATTATCAAAAGGTAATCAGTTGGATTTAAAATACAATTAATATAACCATAATACTAAAATAAACTGAATACAATAAAAAAATGAAAAATTACGAACATTCGTAGGTAAACACAAGGAATTCGCTGTTCTTCCGCCTAACGGATCGATTGTTAATTCAACAATGCCACCACCAGGTTTAAATGCTAGATTGAAAGAGTCGATGGGATTAAACCGTACATTGAAAATTCAAAAAACAAAAAATAAAAAAGCCCCATTAAACAACATATGCACATTTAATTAGTATGACATTATTTAATATAGTATAACACTTTCGACTAATAGATGTACATAAATAAAAAACTCAAACAATCATCGAGATTTGTTTGAGTTAGTATGTTTTATTTATTATTTTTTTAATGATGCTTCATGCAAAACTGACAATTCCTGTTCAAGGGTTTCCAAAAGAGATTTGCCCTCGGTTTCCTCTACCAAGCCTAAGCGTACGGCAAAATCAATTTCTCGTGATAGGCCGAACATTTGTGTATCAAGTACCTCTTCATATAAAGGACATTGAGGCATAGTGAGATTTTCCATTTGAACTTTTATCAGTTTTAGAATCTTGTCAGCATCTGCTTTTAATAAAGCATAAGCTTTTTCTCGATGATTGACAAGCATATCAGATGCCATGTTAAATCCCCCCGCTCAGAGCGATTAAATCTTATCCTTAAATTCTACCTTTAGTTTTATGAAAAAGCAAGGACATTGACAAACAATTTACCATCGAGATAGCACACACACCCCTCAGCTGAAAATAGCCAGATATAGAAATTGTTCACCATCGTGCAGATGTGACATTTCAATTATAATTGATTATAATTATTAAAGAGCAACAGAAAGGAATGAGATATTTGGAACCCATCGTATTTATTAATGGAAAAGTGAAATATCCAATTACGCTAGATCCTGGAGTGTGGATTTTTGATGATCGTAAAGTTGAAATTGATACATATTTCCACGCTGAAAGAGTCCAAGTCAATGAATTAGAAGAATATACGATTGCCGCCTCCAAACACTGGCAAAAAGAAATACAGGAAGGCGCAACAATGCCACCCACATTAAAAACGGAACGAAAATTCGAGAAGCAAAGATTGCTGGAAGGGACCTTCGGCATTCCGTTTGAACCTTTTTTAAAAAATGCGGAACTTGAAAATGGGGTAACTGAAGTCATCGTTACGACCGATGATAAGGAACTTACATTCCCGTTGGAAGTTGCACTTGAATTTTTCCTTGGCTTTTCAAAGAATGGAAAGCCGCTTAAAGTATCCGAGGGTGGTCCTTTGGAAATTTATTTCGGAGATGCTTCCAACATCAATGATCCGATAAAAAATGTACGGTCTTTCACTGTTAAATAAGACTTAGCCCATAATGATCACAAAACTTTAAGGCAATCGGCAAGGGGGACTCCCTTGCCGATTGTATTATAAAAGTGTTGCAGCGAGTTGGGCCAATCCCGATCTTTCCCCTTTTATCAATTTAACATGGCCTGCAATACGCTCGGTCTTGAATTTTTCAACCACATAGGTCAACCCATTATTATATTCATCTAAATAAGGATGATCTATTTGCTCAGGATCTCCCATTAATACAATTTTGCTCCGCTCCCCGACTCTCGTCAATATGGTCTTAACCTCATGTTTTGTTAAATTCTGGGCTTCATCGATGATGATGAACTGATCTGGGATGCTCCTTCCCCTGATATATGTCAGGGCTTCCACTTCAATCGAACTCATGCCAGCTAAAATGGCATCCAATTCCCCTGGTTTTTTCGTATTGAACAAAAATTGAAGATTATCAAAAATAGGCTGCATCCACGGTCTTAACTTTTCTTCTTTTTCCCCTGGCAGATAACCAATATCCTTACCAACCGGCACAATTGGCCTGGCGACCAGAAGTTTCTTATATTGTGACAAATCTTCAGTTTGCATTAATCCTGTTGCCAATGCCAATAAAGTCTTACCTGTCCCTGCCTTACCAATAAGCGTCACAAGTTGAATATCCGAACGAAGCAGCAAATCGAGGGCCATCGTCTGCTGGACGTTTCTCGGTTTAATTCCCCAAATATGTTCCCCTTCATACATCAATTTCTTAACCAACCTGCAATTCTCATCCACAATCCCAATCGCAGAAGCTGAACTGCCCAGCGTGTCCTTCATCAAAAGGAATTGATTTGGATAATAGGAATCTTTTGTAAGTTCTTCAAGTGCCAAAAAACTTTTCTCATAAAACTTATTCAGATTATCAATTGATACAAATACTTCTTTATGGCCACCGTATATATGATCCATTTCTACGACACGATCATTTAAAAAGTCCTCTGCCTCGAGTCCGATTGCATCGGCTTTTACCCTGACGAGAGTATCTTTGCTAACCAAAATGACCGTTTTCCCATTTTCCTTTGTCTCTTCTTCCAAAGATAAATTTTTTGCGACAGCCAATATTCTGTTATCATTCGTTTTCTCCACGAAAATTTCCTGAAGCTTATGAAATGAACGGTGATTGAGTTCAATTCTTAGGCTGCCCCCATTATGAAGCGGAATGCTTTGATGAAGCTTCCCTTTTTCACGGAAGCTGTCGATCAATTTCGATACTTGCCTGGCATTCCTTCCGATTTCATCCATATACCTTTTCTTCGAATCCAATTCTTCTAGTACGACTGCTGGAATGACAACTTCATTATCTCCGAATGAATAAATCGAATATGGATCCTGCAACAGGACATTCGTATCTAAAACATAGATTTTTTTCCCCAATATGACGCCTCCTGCCTGCTCTTTAGGATATGCCTTACCATTTACTACACTAAGCAGTTATGTAGCGGACGAGACTGTTGATAAAATATATGTTCCTTTGCATAAAGATAGAAGAACATTTACAGACTATAAAGAAAACTTCCAGCAAAGAATGCTTTACTCAACATGG
Organism: Peribacillus sp. YIM B13482; assembly: GCF_042787975.1. Lineage (NCBI taxonomy): Bacteria > Bacillati > Bacillota > Bacilli > Caryophanales > Bacillaceae > Peribacillus > Peribacillus sp. YIM B13482. The sequence goes on along the minus strand of NZ_JBHZPF010000013.1, from coordinate 48,053 downwards.
ATTACATCCTGCTTCGCTTCATTTTATACTTACATGCATCAGACTTAGCCGGTGTGGACAGGCTGTAACTAATGATAAACATTAAGGAGGTTGTACATTGCAAAAAATCATATTGTCACTCGCTGCTTTTCTGCTGATGACAGGTTGCTCAATGAATAATAAAAATGGAGCGTCTGAAAATAATGCTAAAAATAATATAACAAAAGTCAATAACTCGACCATCCAGGAAACAGACAGAACTACAGGTCAGGAAACAGCACAGAGACTCACAGGTTTGGCTAAATCCATTCCGGAGGTGAACGATGCCACGGCAGTCGTACTTGGCAAATATGCCATTGTCGGAATAGATATTGACCAAGATATTGAGCGTTCACAGGTAGGAACGATTAAGTATTCAGTTGGAGAAACTTTAAAACACGATCCTAACGGTGCAAATGCCATCATCGTTGCGGACCCGGATTTAAATGAACGGATCAGGGAGGTAGCCAAAGATATTAAAGACGGTAAACCGGTAACAGGGATACTAAATGAATTGGCTGATATCACAAGTCGAGTCATTCCTGAGGTTCCTGGTGATATTTTAACCCCAACGCCTTCAAAGGCCATCGATAAGGAAAAAAATAAACTTGATAATTCGGAAAGGAAAAAACTTGATAAAGAGCAAGATGATCAATCCAATCACTATAAAGAATGAATTTTCCCAACCCGAAGTGAATCTTCGGGTTTTTGTCTACGATAAAATGTAGTTTCACTTTATCCTCGTTTTACCATAAAATTATTGGTATACTTAAAAGCATATTCAAATTGAAGTGGGGTTCAAATTATATGAAGGTTAAATGTGTAATATGCGATCAAATCGAATCTATACCTGACGATAGCCCAGAAGCAAAGAAACTTCGTAACCGTCCTATACATACCTATATGTGCAATGCATGCAATCAACGCATAGAAAAGCGTACGAACGAACGGATTGCAACTGGGAACTTCCGTCTTTACCGGACAATCAAAAATGAAGATGAATGGTAAAACATTTTATAAAGTTTCCCTGATTGGTCTCATAAATGGAATCATGCTTGGATTTGCAATGAAGTTGGTTGAAATGTTTTCTGGTAAACAAGTCTATAAACTGTTATTGAATGTGGATTTCCTTCCTGTAATCGGAGCTGTTCCCTGGAGTGAGGCATCATTGTACTTTTTCCATCTTCTATTCTCACTGGCAATTACGTTTAGTTACGTTTATATCCTTCATCCCTTGAAATTTTTCAGGGAATGGAACAAATACACACTTGCTTTTCTCACGATTATTCCTGCCATCATGCTTTACTTTCCATTATCGGCGCTGTCCATAACAGAAGTTGTCCTTCCTTCTGATTTGACAGCCTTCTTTTTGTGGTCACTCTTACATCTTTTTTATGGACTATTCCTCCCTAAAGCAATATAAAAAGAACCGTGCGGGAAATCGCACGGTTCTTTTTATCATCACTCGATATTTTTATACTTTTCTGGCTCAAGCTGAATTTGGTCTAGCATGATATCAATCAATTCGATCGGAAAACGCTGCTTTTTCATTTCGTCTCCCAATAGATACTCGACGAAATAAAAAGGTTCCGTTTTTGAAACTGAATCGATGATTACCTGATGATCGGCTTTCAACATCTGCATGAAAAACATTTCTGTATCGCGGGCAGCTGTATCATCAGGCCTTGCATCACAGACAACTTTGATTGTCAACCAATTGTATAAAGCATCCTGTAATGATTTCATCGTCTTAAGCCTGTTCTTCTTTTCTCGAATTATGAAGACGGATTCTATAAATCCCAAGAACAAGTGAAGCGATGACTAATGCTTCCCCCATAGGAAGAAACACCGCAAAGAAAGAAAGAAGGGTACATCCAAGTGCCATTACCGCATAAATGATCACATTTTTTAGCAAAGGTAACTTTTTGGCAAAACCTAACTGATAGACAAGGATGCATAATCCAAAGATCGTCAAATATAGATACCACATTCCTGCTTCAGGATTTTCATCCACTCTGTACAATGCTGCAAAAAATGATAATCGCTCTTGGATATCCAATCTTTTCTCCTCCTCTTGCTATTTATTTTTCTTCAACAGCAACTTTTTTTCTTTTAGCTGCTCTTTCACGTTCGTTTTTATCAAGAATTTTTTTACGAAGACGGATTGACTCCGGAGTTACTTCACAGTACTCATCGTCGTTCAAATACTCTAGAGCTTCTTCAAGAGACAAAATTCTTGGTTTCTTCATTGAAGAAGTTTGGTCTTTATTAGCTGAACGCATATTTGTCATTTGTTTCGCTTTTACGATATTAACAGTCAAATCGCTATCACGGTTATGTTCCCCGACAATCATACCTTCATAAATATCAGTACCTGGCTCAATGAAAATGACGCCGCGGTCTTCTACTTGCATCGTACCATATTGTGTAGTTTTTCCAGATTCCATTGAAACAAGTACACCTTGACGTCTTCCGCCGACTTGACCTTGGGCCATTGGTTGGTAGCTGTCAAATGAGTGGTTCATGATACCATAACCACGTGTGATTGTTAAGAACTCAGTAGAATAACCAATAAGTCCGCGAGCTGGGATCGTGAATAGTAAACGAACTTGACCGCTTCCGCTATTAATCATATCCAACAATTCACCTTTACGTGCTCCCATGGATTCCATGATGGAACCAGTGTGCTCTTCAGGAACATCGATTTGAACACGTTCAACTGGCTCACAACGCACTCCATCAATCAAACGAACGATAACTTCAGGTTTAGAAACTTGCAGTTCATAACCTTCACGTCTCATGTTTTCAATTAAGATAGAAAGGTGAAGCTCTCCACGACCTGAAACAATCCAGACATCTGGAGAATCTGTATTTTCAACTCTTAAGCTAACATCAGTTTGCAATTGGCTTTTCAAACGCTCTTCAATTTTACGAGCTGTTACAAATTTACCTTCACGGCCTGCGAATGGGCTGTTGTTTACAAGGAAAGTCATTTGTAATGTTGGCTCATCGATACGTAGAATTGGAAGGGCATCAGGATGTTCAATAGGACAAACTGTTTCCCCAACGTTAATATCTTCCATACCAGAAACAGCAATTAAATCACCGGCAACAGCTTCTTGGATTTCAACTTTTTTCAAGCCAATATAACCAAAGATTTTCGTTACACGGAATTGCTTAACCGATCCATCAAGTTTCATTAATGAAACTTGTTGACCTACATGCATTTTCCCACGGAATACACGGCCAACACCAATACGTCCTACATAATCATTGTAATCAAGTAAAGCCACTTGGAATTGAAGTGGTTCATCAGTGTTATCAATTGGTGCAGGAATCGTTTCGACGATTGTTTCGAATAATGGGGTCATGTCTTTTTCTTGTTTGGCAGGATCTGAATCCAAGCTTGCTGTACCAGCAATACCTGAAGTAAAGACAACAGGGAATTCTAATTGTTCTTCTTCAGCTCCAAGTTCGATGAATAAGTCAATTACTTCATCTACAACTTCGTTTGGACGGGCAGAGTCTTTATCAATTTTATTCACGACAACGATTGGCGTGATCTTTTGTTCCAATGCTTTTTTCAACACGAAACGAGTTTGCGGCATACATCCTTCATATGCATCAACAACAAGTAAAACACCATCAACCATTTTCATGATCCGTTCTACTTCACCACCAAAGTCGGCATGACCAGGTGTATCCAAAATATTGATTCTTGTATCTTGGTATTGAACTGCTGTATTTTTCGCAAGAATCGTAATTCCGCGTTCTTTTTCAATAGCATTAGAATCCATCGCACGTTCTTCCACATGTTCATTTTCACGGAAAGTACCAGATTGCTTAAGCAACTGATCCACTAATGTCGTTTTACCATGGTCAACGTGGGCAATGATGGCTATATTACGAATATTTTCTCTTAATTTCAAAAAATTCACTCCTAAAAAAGTTTGTGTTTAACGTATCACTAGTATTAACTTACATATTATATCACAAACATACTAGAAACAAATACAGAAATTATGTACAATAGATATATTAGGGGTGATATTAATGAATATTAAATGGAATTTCTTAATATTAGCGGTATTGGCAGCATCCAGCATTGGCTCCATTGGCATCTTCATTGCTGAAAAAAGCTTGCTTGGAATATTAGCTGCAATCGTTATACTTTGCGGAGTTATGGGGTTCGGTTTCACTCAAAAGAAGAAATTACGCGAAGCAGGAAAGTTATAATATTAAAACTCGCTGTCGGACAGCGAGTTTTTTTTGTTAATTATTTGAAATTTAGTTTTTCACCCCATACTTGCCGGAACCTGGAAAAACCATAACCTTTTCGGCTTACCATTAACTTTGGCCATGGCACTAATTGCCGGAAGTACCTGATAAGTATTTATCGAATACTTCTTTATGCAGCCTTGGTTTAGAAACGAAAAGTGAGTCACCTTCTAAAAAATCCAATTTGTCACCCTTAATATTACTAACTTCCCCGCCCACTTCCTCAACCAGGATAACTCCCCCGGCAAAGTCCCAGGGCATGAGTCTCATGGTTATGTATGCATCGATCCTTCCAGCTGCCACGAATGCAAGCTCCAATGCTGCCGAGCCATAGGAACGGGTCCCTCTTGCATCCCGAACAAGTGGTGCAAGAAGGCTCGGATCAATCCTACGGTTTTCCGTTACCCAGCTTGCATTAATGGAAACGATGGCTTTGCTTACTGATGCCTCTTCAAGGGATGGAAGCCTTTGATCATTCATGAATGCTCCCTGCCCCTTAATCGCATGATATAATTCATCGGTAACCACATCATAAACCATACCAATTTTTCCGATGCCATCCTCATAAACCCCAAGAGAAATTGCAAAATTCCGCTGTTGATGAATGAAATTCAAAGTTCCATCAATCGGATCAATAATCCATACAGTTCCTTTTAGGTCTTTAATATCATTACCCATTCCCTCTTCACCAAAAATCCGGTGTTCAGGAAAGACTTCGCTAATCTTTTCACAAAAAAATTTTTCTATCGCTTTATCCATATTTGTAACTAAATCATTGGGATTCGTTTTCATTTCAATATTCAACTTGGTTTTAAAGGACGCCCTTAGCCTCGTACCCGCTTCTTTCATCCATAACTTAGCATATGTATCCATTTCACTAATCGATACCATTATAATATCCCCGTCCTTTTATGATCAGAAACTACATTAAAATGATCCTCTACTAAAGATTAAAGCAAATAGAGCTTGTCTTCAAGTTTTTAACATCTTAAATTTTCCATTATTAAAACAAAAATGAGGAATGATGGTTATCTTCCTCACCCATCCATTACGATTTCCCAATCATGAATAAGCCAGTACAAATACTTTCAAATAACTCTACCGGTTCCCTTCCTTATTAAATGGAGCCGCCCCAATGATGCTTGATTAAAAATACGCGGCCTTATATATATTGGACATTTAATGAAAAACGGACACATTATTTTTTAAATAAAATAAGTGTCCGTTCATCTATAATAAAATTCCTTGTATTGAAATTGATTCATTTCTTTCACTCATTCTCCTTCAAGATCTATGCAGCCAATCATTTACAAGGCTTTCAGTTTCAACAGTTCCAACCGGATGCGTTCAAGCCTTTGCTTACATTGTGACCTCTTTTGGTCATTCTCTTCACCAATTGCTTCAAAAAGGGTTGCTAATTCATAGTCCATTTCCATTCTTAACACTGCAGCTCTATGTCTTTCAACTTCTTTAGCTTTTAATGCTTGGTTCATGACTTGTTTCATAATTAACATTCTCCCTTCATCAATTAACTTAATCTTCTGAATTTATTTTATTTTATCATATGACTTCCTACCACAAATAGCAACTAATTTGTGCTTTAACCTATAAGGAATTTTGAAGTGCCCATCCAAATCATATTTTTTAAATTTCACTTTTACTTATGCTACAATATGTGCAGATATTACGGTAGGAGAGATGATTATGAATATAGCTAGTTTTACAGCTGATGATTTTAATGTTTTTAAAATTGATGGTTTGGAACCCCGAATGGATGCTTTAAAAGAACATATCCAGCCTAAACTACAAGCTCTTGGAGAGCAATTTTCACAACAACTGTCAGTTTTGACGGGCGAAGAAATGTACCCTCACGTCGCAAAGCATGCCAGACGGAAAGTGAATCCTCCTAATGATACATGGGTTGCTTTCGCTGCCAACAACAGAGGTTATAAAATGATGCCGCATTTCCAAATTGGGTTGTGGGAGACACATATGTTCATTTGGTACGCCGTCATTTATGAAGCACCTAATAAAATTGAAATCGGAAAGCATCTTGAGCAGCAGGCGGACCGGTTAGTGAATAGCATTCCCACCCATTATGTTTGGTCAATGGACCATACAAAACCTGATGTCATTCCTCACGATGGTCTTGGAGTCGATGATTTAAATTCAATGTTCACTCGCCTGCAAACTGTAAAGAAAGCCGAAATCCTATGCGGCATAAGAATTTCCCGTGATGACGCGATTAAGTTAAATGATAATGATTTCATTCAAACCATTCAAGATGCGTTTGAACATCTTTTACCCTTATATAAATTAAATTAAACACCTTTGAGCAGTATTCAGATTGAATTATCGGAATTAAACTGATTAAGAAAAAAGGAGAGCCCTGAAGGCCCTCCTTTCCTTATTTACGCACTAACCCTTTGCTAGCTTGTATCAAGTCACTAATTTGATCTTCTTTACCTGTTTCAAAGCATTCGATGATCCTGCTGCCTACAATGACACCATCGCAGTATTGCATTGCATCACGGACATGATCTGGCGTCGATATGCCGAACCCAGCAAGAACGGGAACGGGACTTAGCTCTTTTACCTTCTTTAAATAGCCTCCAACTTCTTCCCCGAAGGCTTCACGGGTGCCTGTAATGCCTTTGACTGTAACTGCGTAGATAAAACCCTCAGCCCCTGCGGTAATCTCGGTGATACGTTCTTTCGAAGACGTGAGTGTCACAAGTCGAATAAGAACGATCCCTGCAGTTTTGATTGATGAAAAGATGGCTTCTTCTTCAATCGGTAAATCGGGGATGATGCACCCGGAAATTCCTGCTTGAAGACAATCTTCCGTAAACTCTTTAAGTCCATATGCCAGGATTGAATTCGAATAACCCATTAAAATAATTGGAATGTTCACATCATCTTTGATTTCCATAACTTTTTTCAGGACATCTTTTAACGTTGTTCCATTATTCAAAGAACGGATGCCAGCCTGTTGGATAACCGGTCCATCTGCGACAGGGTCAGAGAATGGTATTCCTAGTTCAACAGCTGTCGCCCCGTTGCTTTCAAGGAAAAGAAGCTGGCTCCTTAAGCGTTCAAGACCGCCATCACCTGCCATAATATAAGGAATGAATGCTTTTTCCTGCTTTATTTGACATTCTTCAAGCGCTTTTGTCAATTTATTCATGTTCACTACCCCCTATTAATGATTGGACTGTTTCTACATCCTTATCACCACGGCCAGACAGGCAAATCACCAGTCCTGTTCCTTTCTCCATTTGTTTAGCAAGTTTTAAACCATAGGAAATGGCATGTGAACTTTCCAAAGCAGGGATGATCCCTTCTTCCCTTGAAAGCATCACTAGAGCTTCCAATGCTTCATCATCGGTTACGGAAGTATACACCACCCGATTGGTATCCTTTAAATAACTATGTTCAGGCCCTACCCCCGGATAATCCAACCCTGCTGAAATTGAATGTGCCTCCTGGACCTGACCGTCCTCGTTCTGCAATACATACATGAATGCCCCGTGGAGCACCCCAGGTTTCCCCTTCGTCAAACTTGAAGCATGTAATGGTGTTTCCAGTCCATGACCTGCCGCTTCCACTCCATATAATTTTACCGTTTCATCCTCAATGAAGGGATAGAACATCCCCATGGCATTACTGCCTCCACCTATGCAAGCGACTACTGCATCCGGAAGGGAATGAACAGTCTCCGAATACTGACGCTTTGTTTCATTCCCTATCACACTTTGAAAATCTCGTACAATAACGGGGAATGGATGCGGTCCAAGTACTGATCCCATTATATAATGGGTGTCATCCACGTTCGCAACCCAATAACGTAACGCCTCATTCACTGCATCCTTCAGTGTCCCGCTTCCTTGTGATACAGATATGACCTTGGCTCCCAAAAGCTCCATCCTGAACACATTCAATTTCTGTCTCCTGATATCTTCTTCTCCCATAAAAATGATGCATTCCAACTTCAGCAAAGCACACACAGTCGCAGTTGCAACGCCATGCTGACCTGCACCCGTTTCGGCAATCACCTTTTTCTTGCCCATTTTCTGAGTCAGCAAAGCCTGACCGATCGTATTATTAATTTTGTGGGCTCCGGTATGATTCAAGTCCTCACGCTTCAGATAAATATCTGCACCACCCGCTAGTTTCGTTAAGTTCTCCGCAAAATAAAGTGGTGTTTCACGACCAATATATTGTTTCAGGTAATAGCTTAGCTGTTTTTGGAATTCCGGATCCTTTTTAGATTGTTCATATGCATCTTCAAGCTCCATAATCGCCGACATTAAAGTTTCCGGAACGAAACGGCCTCCATACGCTCCAAAATGTCCAGTTTTATCAGGCTGTGTATAAGTACTCATCTATTCATTCCTCTTTTCCGGCTGTATATTTCGCCTCATTTATAAATGCTTTTATTTTTACAGCATCTTTTAATCCGTTTGTTTCAACACCACTAGCTACGTCAACTGCGAATGGTGAAACGGCACTGATCGCTTTTCCGACATTTCCAGGAGTCAGCCCACCCGCTAGAATCACCTTTCCCCGTGGCAGATCCGCTTTTCGGATCATTTCCCAGTCCAAAGTCAGCCCCTTACCAGATGAACCTTTAGGTAGATCCACTAAAATAAAATCCGCTGGGTACTCATGAAGGTTTTCAAGGTCTTGCTCTGATTCGATTGCAAAGGCCTTTATCACCGGTAGGGGCATTCTGCGGGCGAAACTGGCAGACTCGTTGCCATGAAGCTGAATATAATCCAACCCTGCAATTTCAGCACTTTTTATCACTTCTTGTTCAGTTTGATTGGCAAACACTCCGACTTTTTTCACATGTCCAGGTAGATTAGCTCCGAATTCACCCACTAAATCTGGCTCGACTTTCCTGCTACTCTCGGCAAAAATGAATCCAATAAAGTCTGCCCCGGATTTAACAGCAGTCTGAGCAGCTGCCAATGTCTTAATCCCACAGATTTTCACTAACATATTAATCTCCTTATATACTCATTTGCAGTTCTGCCATCGTATGTGGAAGATTTGATGAAGTCATAAGCGTCTCCCCGACTAAAATCCCTTTTGCCCCAGCTTCCTTCACACGCATTACGTCTTCTTTTGTCTTGATTCCACTTTCACTGATAATGATGTGGCTTTTTGGATCAAGTAAATTCGCCAGTCGTTCCGTTACAGCCAAATCCACTTTGAAGGTCTTTAGATTCCGATTGTTGATCCCTATGAGCTCTGCGTTTAGTTCGAGCGCTCGTTCCAGTTCGGCTTCATCATGGACTTCTGTTAATACTTCAAGCCCTTTATTTTTTGCATATTGATATAATTCATGAAGGCGTCCTTTAGAAAGTGCTGCGACAATTAATAGAATGATGGTTGCACCACTTTGATAGGCACGATCGATTTGGATTTCATCGATGATGAAATCTTTGCACAACCTGGGAATCCGTATGGCTTCGCTTACGTTTCTCAAATCGGCAATGGATCCTTTAAAGAAAACCTCATCCGTCAATACGGATATCGCTGCCGCTCCTCCCCTTTCATATGAAAGAGCCTGCTCGATTGGATTTACATTGATTTTAATGTCCCCTTTTGAAGGGGACGCCCGTTTTATTTCAGCGATAACCGCCATTGATTTTGCCATTTTCAAATTTTCTACCAGAGATGGTCTGACTATGTTGATCATGACCGAATCATCTAAATCCATTTCTTTTTTTAATTTTGCTACTTCGACCTTTTTCTGTTCGATGATTTTCGTTAAAATATTTTCCATTTACATGACCACCTTATTTCTTTTGCCATAAGCAATTATATTTTCTAACTTTTCAAGAGCCGATCCGCTATCAATGCTTTCTTTGGCCATGGAGATTCCTTTTTTGATCGTTGCTGCCGTACCATGTGCGTATAATCCCAATCCAGCATTCAATAAAACGGTATCACGATATGCCCCTTTTTCCCCTTTAAGAAGGCGGAGCATAATATCGGCATTTTGTTTGGCGTCACCGCCACGGATGGCATCATTTCCGTAAACCGGCAGATCCACTTCTTCAGGATGCAGCGTAAATGGGATAATGTCCCCTTGTTCCAACAGCACAAGTGAATTTTCACCCTGGAGGCTTGCTTCATCCATAAAACCGGCACCATTGATCACGACCGCACGTGTCCTGCCTAATTTATGCAGGACTTCCGCAAATAGCTCGAGCATATCGCGTCGATTAATTCCCAATAATTGAGTGTCAAGTTGGACTGGGTTTGTCAAAGGTCCGATAAGATTAAATATTGTCGGGATTTTCAATTCTTTTCTGACTTTCATGATTCGTGCAATATTAGGGTGGACGGATGGTGCAAATAGGAATGTGATCCCATTTTCCTCCAACAGTTCTTTTAACATGTAAGGCTCCAAGTACAAATTAACACCTAGCTCTTCCAATACATCCGCACTGCCCGTTTTACTTGAAATGCTCCGGTTTCCATGTTTGGCAACCTTGACACCTGCCCCTGCCAGTACAAAAGCCGATGCGGTACTTATATTGAAGCTTTGTGATCCATCTCCTCCCGTCCCGCAATTATCCATTACATTAAGGGAGCTTGTTTGCACACTTCTTGCTTCTTTTCTCATGACTCGGACAAGGCTTGCTATTTCACCTGCCGTTTCCCCTTTGGATTTTAGGGCTATGATGAAAGCTGAAATTTCGCTTTCGGTGATATCTTTAGAAAATAACGCTTGGGCTGCTCTGCTCATCTCTTCTTCCGTCAATGTTTGACGCTCTGCTAACTTCGCTAAATACTCCTTCACCGCTAACTCCCCCAGTCGTTTTTTATAAAACGGATTTTTCCTTCCCTGATTGGAAGGTTCCGGCAATCTTATAAAATTGATGTAATAATTCCTTGCCGATTTTCGTCCCTATTGATTCAGGGTGGAATTGTAAACCGTATAGCGGGTAATCTTGATGTTTTAGAGCCATGATTTCCCCATCATCCAATGCTACTGCCGTCACAGTCAGTTCCTTTGGCAAACTCGCCCTTTCAACTACGAGGGAATGATATCGCATTACCGGGAATTCTAAGTCCTGTTTGGCAAATACCCCTGTTCCCTCATGCTTGATAACCGATGTTTTCCCGTGCATGATATGTTTTGCCCCAACCACATTCGCACCAAAAACCGCACCAATGGCTTGATGCCCCAAACATATGCCTAAAAGCGGGACCTTTTCATAAAAATTACGGATGATCTCCATACTGATACCGGCATCTTCCGGCCGGCCAGGTCCCGGAGAAATGACGATTGCCATTGGATTCAATTCCTCAATTTCAGCAAGAGTGATTTCGTCATTCCTTTTTACTAAGATTTCATTTTCTACTTCTCCTAAATATTGGTATAAGTTGTAAGTAAAAGAGTCATAGTTATCAATTAATAAAATCATTTTGTGTGAACCTCCATAAGAGCGCGTGCTTTATTTTGTGTTTCTTCATATTCCGTTTTTGGATCTGAATCATATACAATACCTGCTCCTGCCTGTACATATGCCTTGCCATCTTTTATGATCATCGTCCGAATGGCTAAAGCCATATCAAGATCCCCTCCAAAACCTATGAATCCTATCGATCCCGAATACATCCCGCGTTTACAATTTTCCAGTTCATTAATCAGCTCCATTGCCCTGATTTTAGGAGCACCCGAAACTGTCCCAGCAGGGAGGCAGACCGTCAGCGCATCTAAACTCGTGAACCCTTCCCTAAGCTTTCCGCTAACCTTTGAAGCAATATGCATGACATGCTGATATCTTTGAATTTCCATTTCCTCGGTAAGGTGAATTGAACCGATTTCGCAAACCCTGCCAAGATCATTCCTACCCAAATCAACAAGCATCTTATGCTCGGCAAGTTCCTTTTCATCCATCAGCAGGCTTTTTTCGAAGCCTTTATCTTCTTCATCCGTTTTCCCTCTCGGCCGTGTACCAGCAATGGGATTAACATGAACCATTCCTGATGAAACATTGATCAAACTTTCTGGAGACGACCCTATAATGGTATATTCACCAAATTCAATATAAAACATATAAGGAGATGGGTTAGCTAATCGCAGACGACGGTAGGCATCGAAAGGCTCCCCATCGAAGTCCGCCTTAAATCGTTGTGATAAAACAACTTGGAACACCTCACCAGCCACAATCGCCGCTTTAATTTCAAGGACCATTTTCTCGAATTCATCCTGACTGAAATTCGACTTGAATTCCAAATATTCCGACGATATTTCTTTTGACGGTTTGCTTGCCTGATTGATTTTTTCCTTCATCCCCAATAAACTTTTTTCACCATCTTCTTCCGCGGTCAACAGATGAATCTTCTGCAGGACATGGTCGAATATATACAGTTCTTTAAAAAAAAGAAAATGTGCATCAGGCATCTGCAGAGAATCAGGAGGCACCGGGCCAATATTTTCATATAGGCGAATGATATCATAACCCATATATCCGATCGCGCCTCCATTAAATGGAGGAAGATGTACGGGGGCCTCTCCTATCTCCACTAACAATTCACTTTTTAGAAACTCGATGATATTGATGCTCTTTACGAATTCGTCACCTGTTTCAGGGTCTTTCACAATTACTTGATCAGCAAGTGAAGTCACCTCCAGGTATGGGTTTGAACCTAGATAAGAGTAGCGGCCGTTGTCATGATGCGAATTTGAACTTTCCAATAAAAATTTCTGTTCATCATCTAATTTTTGAAATATTGCGATGGGTGTATGAATATCCCCTTCAATTGTTTCCATTTTAAAGCGAAGTATTTTTTTTTCATCCAAATTGTTCATCCCAATTCCCTCCTGATTCTTAAACGATCATGTAAACTGCCGATGAAACCCTTTTGTTCTCCAAGGTATATTGAAAATCCATAAAAAAATCCCCTGCAAACACAAATATGTGTCTGCAGAGGACGGTATACCGCGGTGCCACCTCAAGTTGGAAAAACTCATCATTTTTCCCTCTTAAGCAAGAAATCAAAATTTCTTGCCAATACCCTTTAACGGTGGCAGCCGAGTTTCCCTACTTATTTCAAGAAACCACTCATAAGTCCATTCATCTTCTTATATCGTACCGGTTTCCACCTATTCCGGCTCTCTGTAACGCATCTAAAAAGATTACTACTCTTATTCATAGATTTAATTATCATTTTCATAAAAACGCAAAAAGGGCCCTCATCCAAAGGACGAGGAACCCGTGGTACCACCTTAATTAGCTAAATTAGCTCACTTTACGGCATTAACATGCCTATCTCCAATAACGATGAGATAATCGCCAAAGCCTACTCCGTCCATCCGTTTCGGTTTGGGGCTCGGAAGTCCATTCGCTTAAATTCGTTCACCAGTTTTCAGCAACCACTGGCTCTCTGCAGAACAGCATTAAGGTACTCTTCTTCGTCACTGCCTTTATCTTTTTCTTGATTATTATGTTAAAACAATCTTTTCAGTAAGTCAATGGAGTTCTCTAAAAATTATATTTTTAATTTTTCATTTTTATCCATTCTCCGTCTTCTATTCCTTTTGCCTTCTTAATTACAAGATATGATGAATAGTTGCTGACTGACTCAAACTCATCCGTATACTTTTTCTCATCCGCCTTACCTGGGACTATTTCCTTGAACCTTCGGTAGGCTTTCATAAATTCTTCCTTTTGTATTTTATTTTCATAAGCCTTTTCTACAGCTTCAAAGAATTTGATCACATCTACGATTTCTTCAGTAGACCAATCAAGATCCATTGGATATTGATAATCCATACCCTAAACACGCTCCTTCTAGATAGTTTTTCATGCTGTCCGGCAGACCATGCATCATCAGTCTGCCCATTTTGAACGAATTGCTTCCGCCTGGTAGATAATCCGGCTGATTAGGTCAGCAGTCGATGGTACATCATGAATCAGCCCCATCACTTGTCCAGCCCAGGCATACCCTTCACCTTCAACACCATCATGGATATAACGCTGGTTCGCTTTTCCACTTATGTAATCCTTCAGTTGCTCATATCCGCCATTTTCTTTTTCTATTTCAAGGATCTTTTCAGTCCAGCTATTTGCAATTACCCTGGCTGGGGCACCAATGGACCGCTTAATGACAACGGTATCATTTTCTGTGCCGGAAACCAAGGCATTTTTATATAATTCATGTGCGTGAACACACTCCTTGACTGCTATGAATCGTGTTCCCATCTCGATTCCATCGGCACCAAGTGCCAACGCTGACATCAAACCGCGCCCATCGCCAAAACCACCCGAGGCGATGACTGGAATTTTAACGGAATCCACAACTTGAGGAATTAACACGGAAGTTCCAATATCATCACGGCCTAAATGTCCACCGCCCTCCTGACCAACTACCATCACTGCATCTGCACCAAGCTGTTCAGCCTTCACTGCCTGTCTTCTTGCAGCAACAAGCACCAGTTTTTTCACCTGAGTACCTTTGACGTAATCAAGAAATGGTGAAGGGTTACCGCCTGTTACGGAAACAACTGCGATATCCTCTTTCAAGGCTGCTTCAAGCATGTGTTCATAAGGCCTTCCATGCTGACCGATTGCAAAGTTCACACCAAACGGTTTATCCGTCATTGATTTAGTTTTTCTTATTTCATCTACCAGTTGCTCTGGGTTGTCCAAGGACATGGCCGTTACCTGCCCTAGCCCCCCTGCATTCGAAACTGCCGCAGCCAGGTCTGCATATGCTAAATGAGCCAGTCCCCCTTGTACGATTGGGTATTGAATCCCTAACAAATCGGTCACACGCGTATTCCACTCCAAGCTCCTCATCTCCCTTTTTAATGGTTTGTTTTACTTATAAGCAATTTATATCACAGCTTTATTATGGCAAATATAATTTACCCGTTCAATTTTTAAACTCATACCCATTCAATATTTATAAAAGAAGAATTCTTGGGTCAATCCAGTTAATACTAGGGATATAGACAATTATAACCGGCTGTTATTTTTATTGGGCCCCATAATATCAAAGAAATTTAGAAATTGTTTATGTCAGTACATTAAAGTCACGCTAGGCATTTATTATAAGACGTGCTATAATTCATTTGTTTTATGTCTATCCAAAAGACCATTTGAATGGAATCGGAGAAACATGCGATCGTTAATAATTGGGAGTATATCTCCCCAATATTTCGTACCTATTATATTGAAAAGGGGCTACAAAGAATTGTCACAGAATGAAACACCCTTATACACTGCCTTATTGCAGCACGCAAAAAAAAATCCCGTTCAATTTCATATTCCAGGTCATAAAAAAGGAAAAGGAATGGACGCTGATTTCCGTGATTTTATTGGAGAAAATGCATTATCCATAGATTTAATCAATATAGCACCACTCGATGATCTCCATCAGCCAAAGGGCATCATTAAACAAGCTCAGGATCTTGCCGCTGAAGCTTTTGGTGCAGATCACACATTCTTTTCCGTTCAAGGAACAAGCGGAGCAATCATGACTATGGTCATGACAGTCTGCGGCCCTGGGGACAAAATCATCGTTCCGAGGAATGTGCATAAATCCGTAATGTCTGCCATTGTATTTTCCGGAGCGGTTCCCGTTTTCATCAATCCTGAAATAGATAAGGACTTGGGCATTTCACACGGAATAACCATCGATGCCGTTGAAAAAACTTTAAGTGAACATAGTGATGCAAAAGGATTGCTTGTAATCAACCCCACCTATTTCGGCATTTCGGCTGATTTGCAAAAAATAGTGGAAGTTGCTCATTCCTACCAAATCCCAGTACTCGTAGATGAAGCACACGGTGTCCATATTCACTTCCATGAGGACTTGCCGATGTCAGCCATGCAAGCCGGAGCAGATATGGCTGCTACGAGTGTTCATAAACTGGGCGGTTCACTAACGGGAAGTTCCATATTAAATGTTAAGAATGGACTGGTTTCTGCAAATCGTGTTCAATCAATTTTGAGCATGCTCACTACTACCTCAACCTCCTATATCCTTCTAGCTTCTCTGGATACAGCTAGAAGACAACTTGCGACGGTAGGCAGGGAAATGATCGATGAAGCCATAAATCTTGCAGGATATATCCGTGAGGCCGTGAATGAGATTCCTTATCTATTATGTGTCGGCAGCGAAATCCTAAGCAGTAAGGCAGCCTTTAGTTATGATCCGACTAAACTGATCATTTCCATTAAGGAATTGAATATTACCGGGTACGACGTTGAGAAATGGCTTCGTGAAAAGCATAATATCGAAGTGGAGCTTTCCGACTTGTACAATATCCTTTGCCTGATAACACCGGGGGACTCAAAAACAGAAGCGGACCTGCTGATTGCTGCCCTTAGAGACTTATCGAATGAGTTTAAGGAAATGGCTGCAGAACATGAAAAAATTGAAGTACTGCTTCCTGATACACCTCCACTGGCTTTATCTCCCAGGGAAGCTTTTTATGCAGAAACCGAAGTAGTTCCCATCGAGGAATCCGTTGGCAAAATCAGCGCTGAATTCATCATGGTTTACCCGCCGGGAATCCCGATCTTTATACCCGGTGAACTGATAACCGAAGATAATATCAATTACATCCGGAAGAACATCGAGGCAGGCCTACCAGTTCAAGGTCCAGAGGATCCAGAGATAAAATATTTACGCATCATTAAAAACTGATTGAATTTCATCAAACCGGAGCAGATACCTGCTCTGGTTTTTTTGCCCATTCTATTGTTTCAATTGTAATTGAGCAAAGTGCACTTGTCGAAAACGGAAGAATACTCCCTTATTAACTCCTATAAAAAGGGTGCTCCAGGTTGCAATCCTGAAACACCCTTAAATTCTATTAATCTTTAAGTTCTTTTTCCATTTATTTTTCAGAGGCAGCTGTATCACAGCATTGGCAGTTGTGATTGTGTGTATAAAGTACACTTACTTTTTCATCTTCAAAATGTTCAATCGTGCTATTGCAAGTTTGACATACGATAGTTCCCATTTTTACAACCCCTTCCTCTATATTGTATGCATTAATAACGTAATGTAACCGCTTTATATGAATTATAATATAACACATTTATTATTTCAAGCCAAAAAGTATAACATATATATATTTTCCCATTTAATTCATTTGAGTTCAAACAATGCAGGGTTCTCTGGGCTGTTTTTACATATTACACCATTCCAATCTCAGCCAAGCAACATTGAAAATGGAATTTTACCTATAAATTTACATATAGATTAGTATATAATACGAACATAAAATGTTAATATATACTTACATCTATAGATCTAAGGGGGTTCCAAATGACTGAAAATGCCTATATCAAACTTGTTCCCGAGTCCGTGAAAGCGACAGTAACCATCGAAGACGTTAAAGAATTACTGAATTATTATCAAATGATCACTGCGAAAACCGGAAAGCAACTGGATTGGGACTATGAAAAGAAAGCATTTCCTTATGAAATGAAAGAACCTGAAAGAATGAAAGATAAGGCAATATATCTTCAATCCAATGAGGATCGTTACCATATGATATTGATAGGCGTTGACCAAGAAGTCGTTAGGGATGAAGATGGATTAGAGCGGATTCAATCCTATATCCAATTCACTCTCCCAGAAACAGCAACTTCCGGTGATAAAGGAAAAGCAAATGAATTGTGCAAGTTCCTTGCAAAGAAATTACGGGCGCAGCTCCATCTCTTCAATAATCGAGTGATGTATTACTATTCTAGGAAATAAAAAACCTGCTGAAGCCGAAAATCAGCTCATGCAGGCGTTTCAATTAATTTTGGATCAAGGATCTTATAACCTTTCTTTTGTAACCCTTTCACGATATCCTCTATCGCTTCACTCGTCCATTTCCGGTCATGCATCAGTAAGTTCGCGCCATTTCCTAAATAAGGGCTGTTCCGCATGATTTCAGTTAAAGCTTTTTTATCTTGATATTCTTTTTCCCAGTCATATCCATATGTCCAATTCATGACCAACATTTTTTCTTTCTCAGCGACTTTTATTGAATGATCTGTATTCGATCCAAAAGGCGCCCTGAAATACTTAGGGCGTTCTCCGATAATACCCTCAACCAAATTGTTCAATTTTACGATTTCCCTCTCTTGTTCCTTTTCACTCAACTCTTTTAAATTCACATGAGAATATGTATGATTACCTATAGGAAAACCCATTTCATGAATTTCTTTTAGCATCGCTTTATTTTCATCATTTTCAAGAAAGTGACCATTCACGAAAAAAATCGCAGGTACCTCATGTCGTTTAAGGGTTTTGGCAATCTTTAGCGAATATTTATCAGGTGCATCATCAAAGGTTAACAAAACAACTTTCGGATTTGCATTCCCAATGGGTTTAAATGACCAATCATCTTTGTCCAACCGATATTCTGCCTTAACATTCATTTCCCCATTTGTTTTTGATGTTTCTACTTTCAGATCTTTCTCGTACTGGCTTTCATCTTGGACGGTAGTTGTCGTTTCCACACTTTTTTGATTCTCATGTTCAGTTTGATCGAGATTGGGTTCATTGCAGCCCATAAATAAAAATGATACAAATGTAAATAATACTAATACTTTGTTAATCATAGTTCCCCCGTGGATTCTTGTGTCGTTGTTTACCTTACGAAAATTTCAATAAACCGGTACAAGCGTTTCCAATAGGATTTGCAAAATACCGTAACATAATAAACTTATCACGGTAACAAGCAAGGTGCGCTTATTGGATTTTAAAATCATTTTACCAATGTAAATGGCTAAATAAGAGAAGACCAGAAACATGAATACTTTGAAAACAAATCGATCATTAACGGAAAGCCATTCAACTAATGTATACCCACTCCAAACGATTAGTTGAAAGAGGATTACCAGATAATTTTTCAAGTGATCCACCCCATTTTAATATGAATATATCAGCAATAAACTTTTTATTGGAAAAAATATTCGTTCAGCAAATCGCTCTTCTTATTTTTTATCCTCTTTTACCTTATTCAAACCTTTTCAAGGAAAAAAAGTAAGACGTCCTTTTTATAGCTTATGCCCTTTTTGTCCTTTTCATTTAACTAGTGTAAAGAAAAATTTATGAATTGGGGTAATCCTTCATTTTATCTGGCAAATAAGAAAAAGCGTACTGCATTTGCAGTACGCTTTTATAAAATAATTACTTAATGATATGAATAGGAGTTCCAAGGGCAACTTCAGCAGCTTCCATTGTGATTTCCCCTAATGTTGGATGTGCATGGATTGTCATGGCGATATCTTCGGCAGTCATTCCCGCTTCGATAGCTAAACCAAGTTCTGCAATCATATCAGAAGCGTTTGGTCCTGCAATTTGTGCTCCTATAACCAATCCGTCTTCTTTGCGAGTGATAAGCTTCACAAATCCGTCCGTATTATTTAATGAAAGGGCACGTCCATTTGCAGCGAATGGGAATTTAGAAGCAAGAGCTTCGATTCCAGCTTCCTTCGCTTCTTTTTCATTATAACCGACAGAAGCAAGTTCCGGTTCAGAGAATACAACAGCCGGAATAGCAAGATAGTCGATTTCAGATGAATGTCCTGCAATGGCTTCAGCAGCAATTTTACCTTCATAAGAAGCTTTATGAGCCAACTGAGGTCCAGAAACGATATCTCCGATTGCATAAATGTTTTTCACGCTTGTACGGCATTGTTTATCCGTTTCGACCAAACCGCGGTCAGTCATTTTGATTCCGACTTGTTCCAAACCGATTTCTGCAGTATTAGGACGACGTCCCACTGTTACTAAAACGTAATCGGCTTCAACTTTTTTCTCTTCGCCTTTTACTTCATAAGTAACGGTTACACCTGTTTCAGTTTCTTCCACGCCTTTAGCATTTGCTTTAGTAACAATTTCAGCGCCCTTGTTTTTAAGGTTACGTTTAACAAGTGCTGCCATTTGTTTTTCAAAGCCTGCAGAAAGAATTTCTTCTGTACCTTCAAGGATGGTCACTTTAGTGCCAAAACTTGCGAACGCTCCGCCAAGCTCAGTACCAATATAACCTCCGCCGATTACCACGATCGAACTTGGAACTTCTTCCAGAGCAAGAGCACCAGTGGAATTAAGTACACGTTTCGTATATTTAAATGACGGAATCTCGATTGGCGATGAACCAGTAGCGATGATTGCGTTTTTAAATGTATATGTTTGCGCTGAGTCTTCATTCATAACACGGATGCTGTTTTCATCAACGAAGTAAGCTTCGCCAGTTACAACATCAACATTATTACCTTTTAACAGGCTGCTTACACCGCCAGTTAATTTTTTTACAACAGTACCTTTCCAAGCTTGTACTTTAGAAAAATCAACAGTAACTTTTTCTGCAAAGATACCCATGTCTTCTGAATGCTGAGCTTCATGGAAGCGGTGTCCTGCCGAAATTAAAGCTTTCGATGGGATACAGCCTACATTCAAACAAACTCCGCCGATTGTTCCTTTTTCAACGACCGTTACTTTCTGTCCAAGCTGCGCTGCGCGAATTGCGGCAACATATCCCCCTGGGCCTGAACCGATCACTAAAGTATCTGTTTCGATTGGAAAATCTCCTACTACCATTGTTTACGCCTCCATTAACAATAATTCTGGGTCGTTCAATAACTTTTTGATATGATTCAATGCATGCTGAGCAGTAGCCCCATCAATCATGCGGTGATCAAAGCTCAGTGATAATGCCAGAACTGGAGCGGCGATAATTTCCCCGTCGCGTACAATTGCTTTTTCGGCAATGCGTCCAATCCCTAGAATGGCAACTTCTGGATGATTGATTACAGGTGTGAACCATTGACCGCCTGCGGAACCGATATTCGTAATGGAGCAAGAAGCACCTTTCATTTCGTTAGGAGCCAATTTGCCGTCACGGGCTTTCGTCGCTAATTCATTAATTTCTTGTGAAATAGCAAAAGTTGATTTACGATCTGCATCTTTTACAACTGGAACGAGCAGTCCTTTGTCTGTGTCTGCAGCAATTCCGATATTGTAATAGTGTTTATGGATAATCTCACTAGCCTCATCATCAAATGATGTGTTTAGCATAGGGAATTCACGCAATGCACTTGTTAACGCTTTAACAACATAAGGTAGGAAAGTAAGCTTGATTCCTTTTTCTGCAGCAATTCCCTTGAATTTTTTACGGTGAGCAACCAATAGCGTCACATCGATTTCATCCATTAATGTTACATGTGGAGCTGTCTGTTTGGATTTAACCATTGCTTTGGCGATCGCTTTTCTCATACCGCTCATTTTCTCGCGAGTTTCAGGATATTGCCCTTCTGGAATTGAAACTTTTTGTTTTTCGGTTTTTTCCGTATCAGTTTGTTGTGAAGCTTCACTTTGAGCTGCTGGTTGCTGTGGAGCCGTTTTGCCGTTTTTGAAAGCATCGATGTCATCTTTCATGATGCGGCCGTTATCCCCAGAACCAGAAATCTCACGAATATTTACCCCTTGTTCGCGTGCATATTTTCTAACAGAAGGCATGGCGATAATACGTCGTGAAGGATCCGCCTCAACTTGTGGTTGTGATCCCGCGCCCGTTTCTGCACTATTTTCTTGAACCGGAGCAGCCTCTTTCTTGACTTCCTGTCCAGCTTCAGCTGTAGCTTGAACCTGGGCCTCCGTATTCTTAGCACCTTCTGCCTTCGCTTCTTCTCCATGATCCCCTTTAAACTGAAGATCTTCATATCCTGGAGCATCGAATGTTACAAGTACATCACCTACAACGGCAACCGTTCCTTCTTGAACAAGGATTTCTTCAACGGTACCTTCCACTGGTGATGGGATTTCAACAACGGCCTTATCGTTTTGAACCTCGCAAAGCACGTCATCTTCTTGAATCTTATCTCCTGGTTTTACAAACCATTTCACTATTTCACCTTCGTGTATACCTTCTCCGATATCAGGGAGTCTAAATTGGAATGCCACTGAGTTCAACCTCCTATATTAAATCATACTTAGTGCTTTGAATAAAGTCCTTTATCTTGCATTACCGTTAATGCGAAATTACTTTCTCAAGCAGGACATTCATTCCATTGCTTAAGATTGTTAAAACTTCAAGACTTTAGTCGCCGTTTCAATAATGTCTTTATAATTAGGGAGCCATACTGTTTCAGCTTGTGAAAACGCGAATACCGTATCAGCAGCCGCCACTCGCAGTACTGGAGCATCCAAGCTCAAAATGGCACGTTCGTTAATTTCCGCGACAACATTCGCTGCTATACCAGCTTGCTTTTGTGCTTCTTGAACAACGATTGCGCGTCCTGTTTTTTCTACAGAAGCAATGATTGTATCAATATCCAATGGAGATACAGTCCGTAAGTCGACCACTTCTACGGAGTGACCTTCCTTAGCCAATTCTTCAGCTGCCTTGATTGATTCCTGTACCATCGCACCATACGTAATAATGGATAAATCCGTTCCTTCTCTTTTCACATCCGCTTTTCCTAATGGAATTGTATATTCTTCCTCAGGAACTTCCTGACGGAAAGAGCGGTACAATTTCATGTGCTCAAGGAAAATGACAGGGTCATTATCACGAATCGCCGAAATCAATAAGCCTTTAGCATCGTAAGGAGTGGAAGGGATAACTACCTTTAACCCAGGTTGCTGAGCCATTAAACCTTCTAAGCTATCAGCGTGCATTTCCGGAGTATGCACTCCGCCTCCAAAAGGTGAGCGAATTGTAACCGGCGCACTGTAACGTCCGCCTGAACGGTAGCGCATACGAGCAAGCTGACCGCTTACGGAGTCCATTACTTCATATATGAAACCGAAGAATTGTATTTCAGGAACAGGACGGAAACCTTGCAAGGAAAGACCGACAGCTAATCCACCGATTCCGGATTCAGCTAGAGGTGTATCAAATACACGATCTTCGCCGAATTCTTTTTGAAGATTTTCCGTTGCACGGAAAACTCCTCCATTAAGACCAACATCTTCTCCAAAAACGAGTACATTCTCGTCATTTTTAAGTTCTGTACGTAATGCTTCTGTAATTGCTTGAATCATCGTCAATTGAGCCATGGCTTACTTCGACTCCTTCTCTTTATAAATTTCATATTGTTCTTTTAAGTTATAAGGCATTTCTTCATACATGTTTTCAATAAGGTCTGTAACCTTTTGCTTAGGTTCTGCATCAGCCTTTTTGATTGCTTCTTTAATATCGTCTTTTGCTTTTTCTATTGTTTCGTTCTCTAATTCTTCATTCCAGAGTTTTTTGTTTTCCAAGAACTTGCGGAAACGAACCAATGGATCTTTTAATTCCCACTCATTATCCATATCTGAAGTACGGTAACGTGTCGGGTCATCACCAGCCATCGTATGTGGTCCATAACGGTAAGTTAATGTTTCAATCAATGTAGGGCCTTCACCATTAATTGCACGTTCACGCGCTTCTTTAACTGCTGTATAAACAGCCAATGCATCCATACCATCAACTTGGATGCCAGGAATACCTGCAGCCACACCCTTTTGGGCCAATGTTTTCGATGCTGATTGTAAATCAACCGGAGTTGAGATTGCGAAATGGTTATTTTGCACGATGAAGATAGCTGGCGCTTTAAATGCACCTGCAAAGTTAATTCCCTCATAGAAGTCACCTTGTGAGGTTCCACCGTCACCGGTATAAGTGATTGCTACAGCTTTTTTTCCGCGTTTCTTCATACCAAGTGCCACTCCGGCAGCTTGGATATATTGAGCACCGATAATGATTTGAGGGGAAATCACATTGACATCTTCAGGAATTTGATTTCCTTTAAAATGTCCCCGAGAGAATAAGAATGCTTGCCAAAGCGGCAGGCCATGCCAAACGATTTGCGGCACGTCTCGGTAACCTGGAAGAATGAAATCCTCTTTTTCCAATGCATACTGGGAAGCGATCTGAGAAGCTTCTTGACCGGCAGTCGGTGCATAGAACCCTAATCTGCCTTGGCGGTTCAGTGATATAGAACGTTGATCCAAAATGCGGGTATAAACCATACGTTGCATTAATTCCTGCAGTTGTTCATCACTTAAATCAGGCATTGCCGCTTCGTTAACGACTTCTCCCTCTTCATTTAAAATTTGGAAAGTTTCAAATTGTTCTTCCACTTTCTTAAGCTGATCTTGAACATTAATTTTAGCTTGTTTAGTTTTTTGAGCCATTTGGCACCTCATCCTTTCATTAAAAAGGTTTGCTATTATTATTCTCTAAAGCAAAAATAGTTTGCTTTATAGTTTCTTCAACAATTCATTGTTTTATTTTTCCCTTAAGACCAATCCCTCAAACGTGGATATGCTTAATATGTCTCAATCTTATTCTGTACCATAAAAAAAATCAAGGAAAATGATACAAGAACTTTTACAGATTTAGTTTACAAGATGAATTAACATCAAGTCAATCACTTGGAGTTCCTTATTTTTTTGATTTACGAGAATCTACAATACTCATACTTCTTCTCTGTATTAGTTTTCGTTTTACAACTGTACTATTAATCCCCCACCATTTTTCAATTTATGGATGAATAAAGATAATATTTCAATCCCTCAGCCTATCCAATCGATTCCAAAACCGCTTTAACTAAAGGCATTTGAGCCTTTAAGATAATATTCTAAAAAAATATTCAAACGCTTTCATATCAGTCTGCTGTTAGATTTTCTATTTTCATTTTTTTTTAGTACAGGTACTGAAATTTACCCTCGGCTATCTGCATTTAAAAATCATTCTAGAATTTTTCAGTTTATAGAAAACTGGAGCCACAAAAAATGGGCTGTGAGTGAGGATCACAGCCCATCATTACTTATATTATTTTGTTGAGTCAGCCATTTCTATGCCCGAACTGTCATAAAAACTTTCTTTTTTTTGATTGGACTTTACCGTTAATGCATTAAATTGCTCATTCGCTTTCAAAACTTTTGTATAGGAAGTATTGATTTTCTCGATTTGTCCTTGTAATTCATCCATTTTCAAATCCTCTTTTTTAAACAGTTCATATAATTCACGATCATTTGCCAGACTTTGCTGATAGGCATCATATAAGTTGTCGTAGGTGCTATAACGTTCACTCATGACCTTTTTCATTTCAGTCGCTTCTTTTTTTACCTTTTCATCCTCTATTTTCCCGATTTGTTCATCTATCTTATTAAATTGTTCTTTCGAGGATTGCATGCTGCTTTGTTCCTTTTCAATTATTTCCTCCCTTTGGTCAATATTTTTAGTTGCTTCATCTGAAAGCTCGACGATTTGTTCATACTCTTCCAAGCCAAGTTTAATGATTTTCTCATACTGTTCTTTTTCTTTTTTCTCCAAATCATTAAGTGGCTCCTGATTCTCGGTGAAATCACTTTCCTTTTCTGCAGTTTTCTCTAGGATCTTGTGGATTCTTTCTTCCGGTGAACCATTAAAACAACCGGTCAAGATCGCTAAAAAAAGAAGTAAAATAACATATGGACCAAAACGCTTCAACATAGACAGCTCCTTCTGATAGTTCTTTGTAGATTCATATTTCTCTAAATTTCTGTTTAAGCACAGACACTTGTACTAATCATATTCCGAACATGAATTTTTCATTACTGGGCGCAAGCCTACACCCTTTAAACCATACTGCATAGGCTGTAGGGACCGTTTCAAATCAGAGTGGTCAACATTTTAATAATACAAAAACGGAGGTATGAAATTATGTATGGAGGTTACAACCAGGATTGTTGTTATCCGGTTTCCGTTGAACCCAGCTTTGGTTACGGTGGTCAATGTGGTGGAGGCTGCGGCTTTGGAAGCGGCTTCGCCCTAATCATCGTCCTGTTCATTCTGCTCATCATTGTCGGCGCTTGCTTTTGCTAAACCGATAATTACTTCTACCTTTACCCGAAAATGTTATCTATTTACCCTATTCACAAAAAAATTTCTATTTTTTTTTAAAAGACCTCAACAAATAATGGCTGGGATAGGAATTTGTCGACCGATTCCATCCCTCCCATTAACTTTCAGCATTTTTTTTGTTAAAATAACCTATACATATTATAAGAATTTCTATGGGGTGAAAGATTATGCTTACTATGGATGATTTTGTTAAGGAAGACGATCCGATATTAAGGAAAGTCGCGCTGGAGGTTCCACTTCCGGCGTCAGATGAAGATAAGCAACTTTTAGCTAGCTTGATGGAATACGTCCAAAACAGCCAAAAGCCCGATATTGCTGCTTTATACGGGTTAAGGGCAGGAATCGGCTTGGCTGCACCACAGGTTAATGTTTCAAAAAGGATGATTGCGGTCCATTTGAAAGAAAAAGATGATCAACTGTATAGCTATGCACTTTTCAACCCAAAACTCATTAGTCATTCAATGGAGAAAGCATACTTGACATCCGGAGAAGGCTGTCTTTCCGTTAATCGCCCCGTTTCTGGCTATGTACCACGTTATGCTCGAATAACGGTTGTGGGTACGGACCTGGAAGAAAATTCGGTTCAGCTCCGCCTTAAAGGCACCGCAGCCATTTGCTTTCAACATGAAATCGACCATCTTAATGGAATCATGTTTTATGATCATATCAATCAGGAAGAACCCTATGCCGTTCCGGAAAATTCCATTGCGGTGGAAAGGTAAACGTATAAGCGACAAAAACTCCCGTCTTTTGGTTGACGGGAGTTTTTATTTAAATCAGTTCAAGTTCCTTCAAACCAAAAAGTATGCCATCATCATCGACATCCTTCGTTACAAAGTCGGCCTCTTGCTTCACAAGTTGACCGGCATTCCCCATTGCCACGCCATATCCCGCTACTTTTAACATTTCTATATCATTTAAGCCATCTCCAAAGGCGTAAACATCTTCAAGAGCAAACCCGACTTTATCCATTAGTATTTTAATACCTTCAGCTTTTGAACCCCCGAATGGAAGTACATCCGTCGAGTATTCATGCCATCTAATAAAGTGAAAGTCATTATATTTCCCAACAAAATTCCCTTCTTCATCTTCCGAGCAGAATAATAAGGCCTGGTATATTTCATGGTCCTCATAAAAGTCTGCCACATGTTCAGGGTGTGGGAACTTCAAGGTGCTTAATGCTTCTTCAATTCTGCTATGATGTGGGACACTCGATTTCATTGTCTCCTCATTCATGAAAACGATTGGGATTTTATTATTTTCAGCATGTTCGTGAAGCCTTTTTATCTCAGTTATGCTCAAAGGGTTTTTATAAACGACTTTCCCTTCAAAAACAACGTATTGTCCATTGAAACTAACGAATGTATCGATGCCCAGTTCTTCCCTTAAAGACTCGAACATAAACGGTGCCCTTCCAGTGGCAATCGCTACGAAAACCCCGCTATCCTGTAATTGCTTAATGGCTTTTTTCGTTGAAGCAGGTAACTTTTTTTCATGATCAAGCAATGTTCCGTCAATATCAAAAAATACGATTTTCACTAACGATTCACTTCCAATTCATTCATTTTTCCTTTTTTAATATGTACCCATTTAATAATTGTCATCAAGATAAGTCAAGTAACTCTACAGAATTCCACTCAAAGTTACGGTTTGTATTCAAAAATGAGCATATACTATTCTTAATAGAACTAAAACTCAGGTTTTCCATCTTACACTTCTCCCCTCCTTCTTGCCTCTGAAATCACAGTTGTCGGTATGAATGTGCCTTTTTTTTCAAAAATGGGCCAAGTACTTGTAAAGACATATTTACATTATTGAATAATCCTATACAATAATAACTAAGGGAGCGTGATCGCCATGTTAAAAAAGCTTCGTAAAAAGCTTGTTAAACAGTGGAATGATCTTTTAAGAAAAAAATCTATCGCATGATTTGCCATTCATATCCTGCCATGGCCGTCATCCATATGCGAATTTTTTTCGGACAGCCCTTCAAAAACTTGCGGAGGGCTTCTTCCTTGTTGTAAAGTTCTTGTTAAGCATTCTTTCTATCTTGGCATTGATATGCAAGGTGATTACATAATTCATCAAATTATTAGCCGTTGTCTTTTCATGAAACGCTGTACCCAATGGTACTATATAATTAAGAAAGAAATCGTTTGCGAAAAAGGATCCCATTCAAATAAGATAAAGTGAGTAAACTATTTTCGCATGAAAAGAAGCTTGCAGAAACTTTTCTTAGCGATTTAAGTTTTACACATAGTAAAAACGGATAGGATATATGATAGAGGAAGCTATAATTGGATTGATACCCGATATCTGCCATCTATTTTTTTATATACTTTTTTAGACATTGGTATATTTAATTCATCAAAACCCCTTCCGTTTTTATGGCGGAGCTGGGTTTATTTTTACATGATGTTGAAAAACATGAAAAAATTGTTGTTTTTATATATAATGAAAAAAGCAATGCAAACAAGTGAGGAGAGATTAAAATGGTTTTTAAGGTATACTATCAAGTAACCATAGCAGAGGTTCCCATCAGGGAGAATACTAAAACAGTGTTTGTTGAAGGTGAATCTGTTCGTGACGTCCGTTTAAAATTAAAAAAAGAACCTTATAACGTAGAAATTGTACTACCGGTAACCGGAGCATATTTAGAATATGAAAAACAAAATGAAGATTACAAAGTATTGGAGCTATAATTTATGAAATTTGTAAAAAATGATCAAACAGCTGTATTCGCCCTGGGCGGTTTAGGCGAAATCGGTAAGAACACATATGCTGTTCAGTTTCAAGATGAGATCATCGTCATTGATGCTGGAATTAAATTTCCTGAAGATGAACTTCTCGGTATTGACTATGTGATTCCGGATTACAGCTATTTAGAGAAAAATGTAGATAAAATTAAAGGTGTTTTCATCACGCATGGCCATGAAGACCATATTGGCGGGATTCCTTATTTACTTAGAAAAGTGAATGTCCCTGTGTACGGCGGGAAGCTTGCACTTGGATTACTTCGGAATAAATTGGAAGAACATGGCCTTTTACGTCAGACAACCATGATTGAAATCAGTGAAGATGAAGTGATCAAGTTCCGGAAGACTTCCGTCTCATTCTTCCGCACAACTCACAGTATCCCTGATTCTTATGGAATCGTTGTAAAAACGCCACCTGGGCAAATTGTCCATACTGGTGATTTTAAATTCGACTTCACACCTGTTGGCGAGCCAGCGAACTTGACCAAGATGGCCGAAATTGGCAAAGAAGGCGTATTGTGCTTACTCTCGGATAGCACAAATAGTGAAGTGCAGAACTTCACTATGTCTGAAAGCCGTGTCGGCGATACCATTCAAGACATTTTCCGTAAGGTTGACGGCCGGATCATTTTTGCAACGTTTGCATCGAACATCCATCGCCTTCAGCAAGTTGTAGAAGCAGCCGTGGCTAATGGCCGTAAAATAGCTGTTTTTGGCCGCAGTATGGATTCCGCCATATCAATTGGCCAAGACCTTGGTTATATCGTAGCGCCTAAAGATACATTTATAGATGTACAGCAATTAAATCGTATGCCTGCGAACAAAGTAACCATCCTTTGTACAGGCAGCCAAGGTGAACCAATGGCAGCACTGTCAAGGATAGCAAATGGGACTCACCGTCAAATTCAAATCATTCCTGGTGATACAGTCGTATTTTCTTCTTCACCTATTCCTGGTAATACAATCAGTGTTTCCAGAACGATTAATCAATTATATCGTGCAGGTGCAGACGTCATTTCAGGGCCACTGAATGATATTCATACTTCAGGTCATGGCGGACAGCAGGAACAAAAACTAATGCTTCGTTTGATAAAGCCAAAATTCTTCATGCCAATCCATGGTGAATATCGCATGCAAAAACTTCATGCCCGTCATGCAGTCGATTGCGGTGTCCCGGAAGAAAATTGCTTTATCATGGATAATGGTGAAGTTCTTTCCTTAAGTGAAAACACAGCACAAATTGCTGGTAAAATCCCTTCAGGCTCTGTTTATATCGATGGAAGCGGCATCGGGGATATCGGTAATATCGTCTTACGCGATCGTCGGATTCTTTCCGAAGAAGGTCTTGTGGTTGTCGTTGTCAGCATAAATATGAAGGAATTCAAAATTGCGTCCGGCCCTGACATCATCTCACGCGGATTTGTTTATATGAGGGAATCGGGAGACCTGATCAGTGATGCTCAATCCTTGATCACTAAGCATTTAAATAAAGTGATGGATCGCAAAACTACTCAATGGTCTGAAATTAAAAATGAAATTACAGACACTTTATCTCCATTCCTATATGAAAAAACTAAACGCCGTCCTATGATCCTACCGATCATCATGGAAGTCCAATAAACAAAAAAACCCAGCCATATGATGGCTGGGTTTTCAGACTGTGGACAAACTTGATTATAATTGAGTTTGTCCACAGTTTTTTTAGGTTTACTAAATTTGACCGGTGATTGGAACGTAGGGCACTTGCTTTCCGGGCATGACTTGGTGAAAGATATTTATTCAAAGGTCTGCGTAACAACATGGCCGTTGGTTTAGGTTACGGTTTCCATGTTAAAGTGCCACGCTTCTCTACGATCGCGAAAAAAAATGGGCGGAGCTTTAAAGATACTGACCTGTTTGAACAGATTTTCTATCGGGTATTAATGATAGCTTCCGAAAGTAAGCGGCGACACGCTATTTTTGGCAAGAATTATGGAAGAAGCAGATCATCTGCGTCATAATGAAGATGCGAAACGTAAAGAAACGATAGAGCGTGTATTCGAAAGACGCAAAAGAAGTATTGTATGCGTTGGACTACTTTAAGGGAACTTAAAAAAATTTTCGCTGCAGGCTATTCTCGGTATCTGCTTCAAAACCAACAAAAAGGTTTCGGAATGAGACCATTCCGAAACCTTTTTGTTTTCCTTTGATAAAAGAAACGCTGCCTGATACTAATTTAGCAGGACGCTTGCTTATTCTACAATCTTTTTTTCGAATCGATTGATGTCCGAATCCGCTCCGATGACGATCAATATATCACCTTTATGTATTAAATCGCTTGCCTGTGGGGAGACATTTATTTCGTTCCCTCTTTTAATCGCGACGATATTCAGCCCATAGTGAGCGCGGATATCAAGATCAAATATCGAATTTCCATTCATCTTTTGGCTTGCAACAATTTCGACGATGGAATGTTCATCAGATAGCTCCAAATAATCGAGAATATTATTGGAGACGATATTATGTGCAATCCTTCTCCCCATATCTCGTTCGGGGTGCACAACGAAGTCGGCCCCGATTTTACGAAGAACCTTCTCATGATAATCATTTTGCGCTTTTACCGTAACATTTCCGACACCCAATTCCTTAAGCATGAGAGTCGTCAATATACTTGCTTGAATATTCTCGCCAATCGCTACGATTACGTGATCAAAATTACGAATTCCTATGTTTCTCAGCACATTTTCATCTGTCGTATCCCCTACTACGGCATGAGAAGCTATTTTGGCAAATTCATTCACTCGATCTTCGTCTGCATCAATGGCCAGCACTCCTAATCCCTCTTCAGCCAATGTCTTGACTATACTGCCGCCAAAACGGCCAAGTCCAATCACCGCAAATTCTTTTTTCACAATAAGCCCTCCAACATCATTCGTTCTCTCTTTAATGTTCCGTCCTGAAAAGCGTTTTTTAAGCTCTGTTTCCTTTAAACGTTATATAATCCGTCAAATGGTTAATCGCGAGTTCGATCGCACTCTCATCCGGACTCAACTTAGCATGGTGCAATCCGTATTCTGATGAAACCCCTAGCCAGAACATGAAACCTGGAATCTCCTTTAACATATATCCAAAATCTTCACCTGTCATCGCTTCAGTACAGCGATGCAAATGAACATCCGATGCCTTGTCTGTAAATTCCATGAATTCCCGGGTCAGCCTTTCTTCATTATACACCTGGTGATACATCGCACCATAGTCGATTTCTGCCAAGCACTCAAATCCAACTTGTATACCATCCACAAGCGCTTTAATTCTTGACTTGACCTTTACCATCGATTCGGGGTTAAGGGTTCGTATTGTGCCTTCTAGCCGCGCTGTCTCCGCAATAATATTTTGAACGGTTCCTCCAGTAATCTTCCCAACTGTAATGACAGCTGAATCAAGTGGATTTACATTCCGCGAAACGATGGTTTGCAGTTGCCCTACAAGCGAGCAGGCCGCGATGACCATGTCTTTTGTTTCATGTGGATAGGCTGCATGCCCTCCTTTACCTTTCAAATCGATGTACAATTCAGATGTATTGGCAAATAGAAGCCCTTCTTTAACGGCAATCGTTCCAACTTGATACTCTGGAGCAATATGTAAAGCAAGGATCATGTCAGGCTTCCATTTTTTCATGGTCTCCGATTTAAGCATCGGTTCCGCACCACCAGGGCCTTCTTCTGCCGGTTGGAAAATGAATAGCAAGTCATCATCGATTTGATTTTCGGCGAAATACGTCAATAATCCCAAACCGATGCTCATATGAAAATCATGGCCGCAGGCATGCATATGTTCCTCATGTTTGGATGCGAAGGGCAGCCCAGTTTCCTCTTTTATCGGCAGACCGTCTATATCTGCCCTATAGCCAATTATTTTCCGAGGGTTCCTTCCCTTCACTTTCACGAATATCCCCGTTCGCCAAGTTTCTATTTCTATTCGCTCAGAGGCAAGATTCGTTATGTAATTCAATAGATATTGCTGCGTCTTATATTCTTTAAATCCTATCTCCGGTATTTGATGCAAATCACGCCGGATCTCGGCAAAAGGATTTGTTTTCACATTATTCCCTCCTATACAGAAAGCGTGGATAATTATATCCACGCTTAAGGCAATATTCACTTAAGAAATTAAAGTTGGCGAAGTTCTTGCATGATCTCTGTTTTTGATTTAGTTTTTTCATCAATTTGTTTAATGACCTTCGCCGGGACACCAGCAGCCACTGAGTAAGGCGGAACGTCTTTCGTTACAATTGCACCAGCCGCTACAACTGAACCTTGACCGATTTTCACACCTTCAAGAACCACCGCATTAGCTCCGATTAAAACATCGTCTTCCAAAATGACCGGTTGTGCAGAAGGAGGCTCGATGACACCTGCTAATACTGCACCTGCACCAACGTGACAGTTTTTACCCACTGTTGCACGTCCGCCCAGTATTGCATTCATGTCAATCATTGTGCCTTCACCAATGACGGAGCCAATATTGATCGATGCTCCCATCATGATCACTGCATTGTCACCGATCGATACTTGGTCACGGATTATTGCTCCAGGCTCGATACGGGCTTTGATGCCTTTTAGGTCCAATAAAGGAATGGCAGAGTTACGGCGATCGTTTTCAACTACATAATCCTCGATTTTTGTCCCCGCTGCCTCGATTGCCTCTTCGACCTCAGACCACTCACCGAATACAACCCCTGTATTTCCTGTAATGAAGGTTTTAGAAGCTGGTCCAAAATCCATACCTTCTAAATCACCTTTGACATATACTTTTACTGGTGTCGATTTTTTACTATTTGAGATAAAAGAAATAATTTCATTTGCATCCATTTTATTCATTCCGGGTAAAACCTCCTAAATATGTATCATTACTCGTCTTAAATTTAACAGACAAATGCCGGCAAGACAAGTTGAATGTCACTCTTAAATATTATTCTGCCCTATTGACATTTTCGTCATCGGACTCATAACATTCCTTGTTGGCGAATATGCTCTTTTACCACTTCAGTGAATGCTTGGACTTGCTTTAACTGGAAAGCAGATTCATAGCCGCAAAGCCATGTATCCCGTTCGATTGAGTGATTATGCCCATCTAGAAGAGGGATTTTAAAAACATTCGTATCTTTATCATGTAAAGTGATGGCAGGCAGGATTGCATATCCAATGCCGTTAAATACCATTTGTTTGCATGTTTCGATTTGATCCACGACTATGGTGTTTTTGGGTGTCGTTTTAAATTGCCGGTGCCACCAGTCCTGAATTTCCTGGTAATAATTCGAATCGCTTTTAAACTGAATGAATGGCCGGTCCGTTTCAAACACTTGATTCAGTTCCTTCATTTCAGTATCCACCAAATAAAGCATATCTGTAAATAAATGCTGTTTAACCCCTTTCCAATCCGGGGCTCCCCTTATAATTCCAATATGTACTTGTCCTTCATACAAAGACTTTAAAATCTCACTGCTCCAGCCAGTGATTAATGAAATTTTGGCATAGGGATATTTTTGGACGAATTTTTTTAATACTTGCGGAAGCCAATTTTGGCCGACAATCGAGGCACAGGCTATTTTCAAAGTACCATATACTTCATGATCCATAGCTTGGATACTTTCCCTGACCTTTTCTTCTTTTTCTATTACCTCATTGGCCAAACGGATTACCGCTTCCCCTGCAGGCGTCAGAGACAGCCCTTTTTGTGAACGCAGAAACAGTTTCGATCCCCAATCCTTTTCTATTGATTGTAAACGCTGTGATAAAGCCGGCTGGGAAACGAACAACCGCTCAGCTGCTTTTCTCATATTCATTTCCTGAGCAAGTACAGATAATAAATGAAATTCTGAAAACGACATACACACCAACCTCTTGATAATTAATTCTTATCATGCTGACTTAATTTATTTACATTTAATTATCAACAAAGTCCGCATATATTACAAGGGAAAAGAAATGGAGTGAATATCCTTTTACGATCATATTATTGCTGGTCATCAGTTTTGCAGCATTCAATGCAGGCACATCGACAGCTGAAATTCAACATACGGTCTCGATCGCATGATTGATTCCATTGATCATCCGAGTCGCATTTCCCTTCCACTTAAAGGCAAGCTCCAATTATGAGTCTGCCTTATTCTCATATGCCTTCTTATTCTTTCTTAGTCTTGTAAGTAACATGAAACTGATTACTGAGAAGACTAGAACAATGAGATAAATCGTTTGTAAAGACAATGTAAGTCCTTCCTGCAAAACTTTTACCACATTTTCAGGAAGCTTCGTACGTTCTTCACTGTTCAACAGTTTATTTGCCGTATCTATCGTCACTCCCGAACCGGATGGTGCATGCTCGTTTAAATAGGCTTGAAGTCTCGTATTCATGATTCCTCCAAGTAATGCTGCACCTACCGTATTTCCTAAATTACGCATGAACATATTAGAAGCTGTCGCAATCCCCCTGCGTTCCCAGCTGACTGTTTTTTGAATGACGACAATGAATGAGGTAGAAGTCAAACCCATCCCTACACCGACAAAGAAGGATCCCATGGCAGCAATAAGGGGCCCTGCTTCTGGCTTCATCCATACTAGGATCAAACTCCCAAGGATCAGCGAGCACCCTCCAAGGAGGGAGGTCGCTTTGAAGCCTATTTTCATCAATAACTTGCTTGATACCATTGAAGCGATCGGCCAGCCAATTGACATGGCTGTCAATGTAAACCCAGCTACCGTAGGAGAGCGTTCCATCACACCCTGAACGAATGTTGGGAGGAAACTTGATAATCCTATCATCATCACCCCTGTCGTCAGAGATACAAGATTCGCAATCAAGATGGAGCGCTCCTGCCAGATTTCAAATGGCATCATCGGTTCGGTTGCTTTCATTTCCTGAAGAATGAATAAGATAAAGGTGATTATGGCCACTAATGCCAGGGAAATGACTGGAGCTGAAGCCCATGACCATTTTACTCCCCCTTCTACGAGTATCACCATAAGAGTGGATATGGATAACGTCAATAGGGTTGCACCAAGGTAATCGATATCACGTTTTTTCTTTTCAATTTTTTCATGAAGGAAAAACCAAATCCCTATAAAAGATAGTAAGCCCAGAGGAATATTAACCCAAAATACAAGCTTCCAAGTCAGGGATTCAACGAGCATGCCGCCCAAAGCCGGCCCCATTACCGCTGAAATGCCCCAAACGCTCGATAGATACCCTTGAACGCGTGCCCTCTCCTCATTTTTATAGATATCACCAACAATCGTTGAAGCTACTGGAGCTACAGCCCCTGCCCCAAAACCTTGTACAAAGCGATAAATGATGAGTTCCGTCATGGAATTGGCAAAGCCGCAAAGAAGGGAGCCAATTAAGAAAACAACGATCCCAAATAATAAGACAGGTTTTCTACCGAGAATATCTGAGAGCTTTCCATATATCAAGACTGTCACAGCGTTCATTAACAAATAGCCTGAAAACACCCAGCTGTAAAGTGAAAAACCACCTAAATCGCTTACAATGGCTGGCATAGCCGTCGAAACGATCGTTCCTTCAATAGCATTCATAAACATAGCCAACATGATGGCACCTAAAACGAAGGGACGTTTCAATTTTTTATTCTGCACTTTTGCACTATCCACTGCTTGGCCCAATTTCCGCCATCCTTTCCTAATAAGTAATAACTGTTTTTAGATTTTACCATCAACTGGTACAAATATGTAAAAAACAAGAAAACTCGCCAACTGGCGAGTCTTAAGGTTAACCATATTCAGCCTTACATTTTTATTCAGCTGTATTTTGTTTAAATACTTTTTTCAAGATTGCTCTTCTAGTTAAGATACCTTCAAATACATGTTCGTCATTCTCTACACAGACAAACGGATGATCGATTAACAATTCCACACCCTTTGTCAAAGTATCTTCAATATGCAGGCGAGGTATTTCTATATTCATTATTTCAGAAACTTTTTTATTCTCAAGATTATCGAATTCAATTCGTTCCAGTCCCAAAATTGAATCAAGAATGACCGGTGTGCTGATTAAGCCATGCAGTTTATACATCGGATCTAACACAGGAATGGCCGTATAACCGCTCTTTGTTAATACCAAAAGTGCATGTTCTAAATTATTGGTTACCTGCACGTGGGCCACGCGTTCAGAAGAAATCATTAAGTCTTTAACGCTGGATTCCAATAAATCCCCATCATGAGTACCGATCATGTTAAAACCCCTTACCATATGTTTTTATATACAGCTCTTTCA
Source organism: Peribacillus sp. YIM B13482 (assembly GCF_042787975.1). Lineage (NCBI taxonomy): Bacteria > Bacillati > Bacillota > Bacilli > Caryophanales > Bacillaceae > Peribacillus > Peribacillus sp. YIM B13482. Next base: position 10,859 of record NZ_JBHZPF010000013.1, on the reverse strand, counting down.
TCAGTTTAACATATGTAAGCAGAAAAGGCTCATTCCTAGATCAATAAAATCCCAAACTGTGGGATTTTGACAAAGCTCCTTACCCCTTACTAGTTTTAATGTTAACCTGTTTAAAACCGCATTCCGGGCATTGATAAATCACATTTTGGTTTGATTGTGCCGTTAATACATTTTCCATTTCCCTTTCTTCTCCGCAAACAGGACAAATTACCATTGGATTTTTCATTTTTATCCCTCCAATTAATAAGATGTCGTAAAAATCACTTCTTCATTCAAAAAGTAATAATTGAACGGTTTCATGCACAATAAAAAAAGCCGCTTCCATGGGAAGGCGACTTTTAATGATTTTTTAAGATTGAAGAAGATCAAAGATTTCAATGGTAATCATATCAATATTATCGAATTGATATTTTGCTGATTTCCCTTTATCACTGTATACTTCAAGCTCGAACATTTCTGTTTTGCTGAAATATGTAACCTGGCACTTTTTCACACCATCTATTTCAAAAAAACGTTGAGCAGATTCAGATTCCTTCGCTTGCTCTTGAAGACTTTTCAATCTGGTAAGAATGCCCTGTAATTGAGACATACTCCCTCTCCTTTCTGAATAAAACCTTTTCGATAGGTTTCACTATACCATACTTTTCTATCCAGTAGCCACGCTGAAATAAATTCAGAATAATTTAAAACTTCATTCTTTACATGGTACTATTAACAGAATAAAATAAGGAATGGATTTTGTACATGAAAAATTTTCTGGAGGTAGATTCTATTGCAAAACATTAGTGAACTTGGTTATCGCATTTCATTGATTGATGGTTTTGATTTGAATAGAAGAAATCGAACAGGAACATATGTAATTGCCGATACAGACATCACTTTAGTCGAAACTTCCGCCAGCCCTTCCATCCCCCATTTAATGAAGGGTCTTGAAGATCTGGGAATCTCCCCTTTGGATATTACATATATCATTCTTACCCATATACATTTGGACCATGCAGGTGGAGCGGGACTTTTTTTACAGCATTGTCCAAACGCCAAAGTGATCGTCCATCCAAAAGGTGCACGGCATCTAGAAGACCCAACACGTTTGATCGCTGGGGCTAAAGCTGTCTATGGTGAAGAATTCAATGAGCTTTTCAATCCGATTTTACCTATTCCATTTGATAGAATGCTGACTATACATGATAGAGAAGCCCTAAAGACCAGTGATAATTCCTCCTTGACCTTTTATGACACCCCAGGGCATGCAAACCATCATTTAAGCATTTTCGATTCCGTATCAAAAGGCATGTTTTCAGGTGACACAGTTGGCATTTTTTATCGTGAACTTGATGAAGAAGGTTTGGAATTTTATTTACCATCCACATCACCAAACCAATTTAATCCCGATGCGATGCTTGCTGCAGCGGAATTGTACGAAAGCATCGGCGTCGAGCGTATATATTTTGGTCATTACGGGGTATCGGAAAACCCTAAGGAAGTATATAAACAACTTCATTATTGGCTGCCCAAATTTGTGGAGACTGCCAAATCGGCATATAGGGAATATGATAGCTTTGAGGAACAAGTAGCGGCAACCAGTAAAAATATTTTCACGGAAGTCGCGGTTCATTTAGGTGAAAAAGGAATCATTACTGATCATCCCGTTTTTGAAATCATCGCCATGGACGTAAATGTTTGTTCCATGGGGCTGATAGACTATCTTATAAAACAGGAAAAGGTTAAGTAAAAAGGTTCCTTCAAGGTTTTTCCCTATTCAAATGTCCTGCGATTCTCTATAATGAATAAGTACATCTTACATATAGAATACATGGAGGAATGAAATGAAAGACGTAACGCTTTATACCCAACCTGATTGCCCTCCCTGCAAAATCATGAAAATGTTCTTTGATGATAATAATGTCGTATACAAAGAAAAGGATATTAATGCAGATGGACATGCACGTAAAGAACTAACGAATAAATATGGCGCCTATTCCACGCCCACGGTCGTCATCGATGGGAAAGCCATTATCGGTTTTGAACTGGACGAAATAAAAAAAGAACTGAATATATAGCAAAAAGTCTAGAGAAGGCTGCCCTCCTCTAGACTTTTTCAGGCTCCATATTTTTCAGATGAAGGAAGACTTTCCTTTTGAATACTTCATCTCATTTTTTCGCTTTCATACTTTACGTCCATTACCTTCCAAACGTCATTCTCCTTTTTCAATGTAACTGATTCAACATGTTTTTCCATCGATACCGGTCCGTCCCCAGTGCCCTTGAATTCCTCCTGAACATAAATGACATCACCGTTTTTCCCATATACAATTTCCGTATTCTTGTCATAACTGAAAAAAGGGATATAATACGGAGCGAAATCTGATCCAAATGTGGTATAACCGCCATCGACTTTCACTACATTCGCTTGGACAAACTTCTTGATGAAATCACCTGTGAAATGTTTATCCAGCTTCCCTTCAATCGCTTCCTTAGTACGTACTTCCTCACTGATCGAGCCTTGGTTCTCCATGGCATCTTGTACTAAAGATAGTACTTCCTCTCTATGTAAGCCCTCCGCTGAAGCTGTTAACCCTCCTCCTAAAAAAAGAAGGACACTGGCAAGACATGCAACTAGATATTTCCTCATTACAATCATCTCCTAGTTATAGAATTTCTCCTAATGGTTCTGATTTTTGCCTATGCCTTTCAATACCCGTCAAAATCAAAGCCAAACTACAAAATCAAATTCTCCGGGATACCTTGATACCATTGCCCATTCCTTCACAATAAAAAAAGAAGATTTCATGAAATCGAAATCTCCCTCTTACAATTATTGAAAAGCATAGTAAAAAATAAAACCGGCAACCAAAACCGTCCCGACAAAAAGGGAAACGAATACTGGGTTCTTTAAATACGGATGTTCTTTAACCGAATCATCAATAGTCGAATCATATCTGGCTTTCACTTTCTGTGCCCTTGCTACAGAATAAGTATAAAAGAGCAGATATAACGCCATGACTGTAACGACTATGATTAAAATCCAGATGTACGTGCTCAAAATATGTCTCCTCCAAGTGCATCATTTCTGCTTATCGTTACACACTTCAAGCGATTATATACATGAACCGTTTTTCTATAAAAGGGCTTCATTTTCATATAAATAACTATAAGAAAGATCAAAGAAAATATATTCCTTATCATTCAGGGGATATGAAAAGGTCCGGATGGTTTCTCCCGTTTCGATATCACTGTATAAATCGGATAAAATTCCTTTCTTCTCATTACGCATCTTTACGATGTTTTCGAGAAAATAAGGTCTCCAGCTCCAATTTTTATTCATATATTTGGGTTGTACTAACCATTGCCCGTCCTTATGGAGGATATTGGGTGATTTTTGATACCCCTCTTCATCACAAATATAAAGCCGAAAACATATGTAATCCAATTTTTTCGCCAAACTACGAAGAAAATCTTCATGGGAGCCAACTCGCTTTTGCTGTTTTAAGAAGCCTTGCATATTTTCGTTGAATTGCGAAGTCTTTTGATAAACGGCTTCAAGCTTCTTGGTCTCAAGTGAAATGAAGGACTGACATTCTTGATGGAATTTTTCACGCAGTAAATCCTTATTGATGAACTCACCTTCCGGTTTCGCCAAAAAATACCCTTGATAATATCGTCCACCGTTTTTCCATGCAAAGCGAAGCTGGTATTCAGACTCAATGTTCTCAAATAGTAGATTGGCGCCTATTTTTCGCGCAAGCATGCTTAGAGAAAACAGTATGACCTGATAGGCATCTCCACCTGATATGCGAAGCTGGTCCAGGTTAACTTTTAAAATATTAGGAGAAATTTGTGCAATTCGGTCCAATTGCGTGTCTTGTCCTAAATGATCGAGAGCTATCTTAATCCCATATGTTTTAAAATAAGCGAGCACATGCTGCAAAGGGTCTAAGTTTTCCGGACTGATCGTGTCTGATAATTCCAGCACAATCCGGTGCATTTCCTCCGGTTGAAAATGACGATGTAAAATCTCCATGAATTCTTCGCCATGATCCAGCATAAGCAAATTTGGATCTCTGTTAATAAAGATAAGAAAATCTTCACCATAGTCTTTTATTCTTTCCAAGGCTATTTCAAGAACGTAATTATCCACTTCCACCCTATACTCTTCCGGCACTGCAGAATCGTGAAAAAAAGAGCCAAGGCTTTTATATTCTGATTGTTCCTCATAGCGCCCTAAAATTTCATATCCGATTACCTGATGTTGATCTGCACTGAAAATCGGTTGAAAGAATGGTGTCACCCTGTCTAAATTCTTCAATATTTTTTCTGTATCCATGATGCATCTTCCCCCTAATTACGAAACACCAATATGCAAAAATTATACCATTAGTTTCTAGAATTGATAATATTTAATTTTAATTCCTACAACATAACTCTTTTTTCAGTCATGACTTTTGAATGAAACTAAACGATTCTTCGTCGAAAAGGCATTGTTCATAAATCGAACAATGCCTTAATGCCTAATTAAAAAGGGAAGAACCATGGGATGGTGATCACCATGATAACGCCAATGAAGATCTGTATGGATATCCCGATCACGATAAAGTCCTTATACTTGTAATCACCTGCTGTCATGACAAGCGCATTTGTAGTGGCAACCCTAGGCGTGGATAACGCCAAACTGCCTGCAACTGCAAGGCATAAAAATACAGGAAGAGGATCGATTCCTTGATTCACTGCAGACGTCAGGGCAATGGGCGTCATGATTACCGTCGCTGCTCCATACGGGATGAATTGGCTTAGGATAAGTGTCAGGAGGTAAAAGAAAGCTAATATGCCATGTGCCCCGATATTACTGAATAGAACGGCCAGCCAATCACTTATCATTCTTACTCCACCCGTATTATCCAATGCTGCCGTTATTCCGTACATGGCGGCGATCAATAGAACAGGTTCCCAGTTAATCTTTTGGTAAGCATCTTCCATCGAACGGACACAGCCAGTGATTACCATCAACAATGCGGCCGTCAATACTGATAGCACAGCAGGGATTGACTCCATCGATAAAAGAATGACCATCAATGCAGTGATGCCCAAGGCAATCCATGTTTTACCTTTGGAGTTGACCGGAGAGCCATCTTCCGAAGTACTGCCAATAACGATGACATCCTGTAAATCCGAGGATATCCTCTCAATGTTCTCCCATTCTCCATGTATCAGGATTGCATCCCCCGGTTTCAGACGTTCCGTACCGACATCCGCTTGAATATATTCACCATTCCGATTGATTGCCAGCACATTACATTGGTATTTCTCACGAAAATGCACATCTATCAAGGTCTGGTTTTCATAATCCGAATTCGGAACGATCAATATTTCCGTCAATCCAAATCTACTGCTTAGAAAATGTTTTTTTATTTGTTCGGTATTGAAATGCTTAAACTCCAGTTCATAGTTAAGTGCCAATCTCTCAACTGCTTCTTCTTCCCCAAACACCAAAATGATATCTTCAGGATGAAGAACTTCATCCGCTCTGGCTGGAATCGTCAGCTGTCTTTGCAACAGCGGCAATTGCTTATCCTTTGGCTTCCGCTGAATTTCAATCAAAGTCAATTCATACTGGATAGGAAGCTGAAGGTCTGACAGCCTTTCCCCAACAATATCGGAAGTAGCGGGTATATGCAGATAATGCAATCGGTCATACACTTTGTACATGCCGGCAAGCTCCCCTGCTGACAGTCCCTTGACACTATTGTTCGCGGCAATCGTTTTCTCGGGTAGTAACAGGCGCCCAAGTGTCAACATGAACAATAATCCTGCTGCAAAAGCGATTAAGCCCACTGGTGTTAAGTCAAAAAATGATAATGTTCCTATTCCGTTTTGCCGTAATACATCAGCAACGACCATATTGGAGGGTGTACCGGTAAGTGTTAATAGTCCGCCAATACTGCTTGCATAGGCAAGGGGCAATAAATACCTTGTCGGACTTGTTTTTTGTTGTAAAGCCATGCTCATAACGAGCGGAAGCAGTATGGAAACAATGCCCGTTCCACTTAAAAACGCACTTAATATTCCAGCTGTAAGCATGACGATAAGCAGCGATTTCCATTCACTGCCCCCGCATAAACCTAACAACTTATTTCCTGCCTTTTCCACGATTCCTGTATTTAAAAGGCCGGCACCGACGATAAATAGCCCAGCCAGCATGATCACCGCTTGATTCGCAAACCCGGCCACTAGCTCATCCAATGTAAGTATCCCCAGTAAACCAAGTATGGAAAGTCCACTAAGTGCAATTAAATCTGCGCGGAATTTTCCTTGTATAAAAAGCGCAATGGCGCATAGAAGTATAATCAGTGTAATAAACATTGGTTCGGTCATCATGTTACCTCCGTATAGATGTTCAATTTCAAACCGGATACAGTTTCATTAAACCCCAGTTTACATGTTTTTCATGTGCGTACAGAAGATATTTTCTTCATTTTATGAATATTGTTTGTTAGTATGAGGAAGTAACATTTTTATATTAGATAGGTTGATTAATTTGAATAAACCCATATCCAGAAGAACATTTTTAAAAAAAAGCCTTGGTACATTGGCTACCTTAACCGGTTTAGGTATTGGCGGCAGCTATTATGCCCATAATTTGGAGCCGAAATGGTTAGAAACCAAGCATAAAATCATTCGACATCCCCTTATCCCTGAAGGTTTCCATGGCATGAAAATGGTCCAATTCAGTGATACTCATTTAGGTTTTCAATTTCAGCTTAAAGATTTACAAGCAATTGTCAATAAGATAAACCAACTCGACCCGGATGTTATTTTATTTACCGGAGATTTAATGGACCAGCCTAATAAATACAAGGCTCAACAGAAAATCCCTCCTGTTTTGAATCAGCTCAAAGCGCCGCTTGGAAAATTCAGCATCTATGGCAACCATGATCATGGGGGATATGGCTCGGAAATTTACAGCGATATCATGAACAAATCTCATTTTACCATGCTGCAAAATACCTCGACTAAGATTACCTTATTAACGGCAGAAGAAATATTCATTGCCGGGGTTGATGATGCTATGCTTGGAAAACCGGATTTTGAAAAAGCCCTTTCAGGCATTCCAGAAGAAGTGTTCACCATTATGCTTTCGCATGCTCCTGACCTTGCCGACATATCAAGGACTTACGACATCCAATATCAAATAAGCGGTCACAGTCATGGGGGCCAAGTACAAATTCCCTTTGCCGGAGCCCTTGTAACTCCCCCATACGCTGAAAAGTACCGAGAAGGCACGTATGAAATCGATTCGTTAACGTTACATGTTAATAGAGGGCTTGGCACTACCCGACTCCCTTATCGTTTTCTTTCGCGTCCTGAGTTGACGGTTTACGAATTCCAGGCCGAAAAATGATAAGAAAAAAACACAGGGGAAAACCGCCAGACTTATTAACAAAACCTGTGCGACTAAAACAACTTGTTCCATAAATCATTTGTAATGTATTCTTATGAATTATAGCATTAGATGTATATCTGAGAAAACCAGGTTTTTTTTACCAGCAACATAGGTAAGCGGCATAAAATCATAACATGCTTAAGTAGCCACACAGGAAAGTTCCGATACAACCTATAACCGACACCGTTATATAGATAAGACCATCTATATAACGGTGTTTTCTAATAAGTTCTAGTGTTTCCATACTGAATGTGGAAAAGGTCGTAAAAGCTCCTAAGAAACCTATTGTAATGAAAACTTGTAAAGATAAAGCCCAGCTTTCTTTCTGTGGAAATGCCATTCCTAAACCGAAAGATCCTATAAGGTTAATCAGTAAAATACTAATGGGTATTGAGCCACCTGGCAATAGCCTATTAAAAATAATCTGTAAGACATATCTAGAGGATGCTCCAAAAAAGCCTCCTATAAAAACTGAAAAAACTTCTATCATAAGGTCTCACCTCTCCTTATATTAGAAAGGCACAGTCCGAGGAAACCGGCGACCAAACCAAATAAAAGCGTGGACACAAGATACAGTCCTGCAAATGGCAGAGAAGTCTGTAATAGATTCACCATTTCTTGGGAAAACGTGGACATCGTGGTGAAACCGCCGCAAAACCCGCTTCCCAGAGCCAAAAAAACATACGATTTCTTTTTTGAGGCGAAATAGCCACTTATCATACCAAGTAAAAAGCTGCCTACTATATTTATTAAGAGGGTTCCAAACGGGAAGAAGGAATGGGCAGTGGTCAAGATTACGCAATACCGCAATAACGCTCCCGCTGCTCCGCCGAAACCGACGGCAATAAAGCTTTTTAACCGATCCATTACAGTCACCCCAAATTTTTCTCACAAGTAGATTCATTATAACAGATTAAGATGAAACAGGCTCTTTTCTAAAAAAAATCCATACTATGTAAAGAATTAGAGAAAAGGAGGCTAATTATGCAAGTACAGCATTTTCCTTACTACCACTATCCACAAACCATGATGCTACAGAACGAATACAGAAATGCATATGGGAATGAATATGGACCTGAATATTGGAATGACGAGCGCTTCTTTCCTTTCTTTCCTCTATTGGCGCCTGTAGCTTTTGTTGCAGGATTGGCAATTGGACCGTTGCTATTCAATAACCGTCCACCAGTCTACGCTCCATATCCTCCCCCATTTCCACCCGCTTACCCTCCTTATCCTGCTTATCCTGCTTACCCTGCTTATCAAGGTTTTCAGGGCTACCAGCAACAACAATTCGGCGCACAGGCTGGAGTATCCGAAAATATCAATATATACACTAGATAAGGATTGGACAGAAGGCGTCATTAAACGCCTTCTTTTTCTTAGCTTAAAAGGCATCCGATTGAATTTTACTTCCTTATATATTTTGAAGTGGTATAATATGAAATGCATAGATGGTAAAGTGTTGGGAAATGATTGTCATAGCCTAGAGATGTACATGCATTAATTTTTAACTATTTCTTGCCTTATTGGCACACGTCTATATTTCACCCATTATAAAAACAGGTTTTTATTGAAGGAGTCTGCAATGCCCTTCTAACCTTATTAAGAAAAGGAGTTTCCATAATGAACCAAACGAAAGGACATTCTGAAAGGGATGAGTTTTCGATTAACTCCCTTGCCCAAGCCGTGTTTATTGTTAATAAGCACGCAAAAACTGCGTTGGAGCCTAAAAATTTATATAATTTGAAACGGCTCGCATTAAGCAAGCTTATGCAAGAAGGAAAAGCGAAGAAGATTGGACTTCATTTCTCTGATAACCCTCGCTTTGCAGCACAACAATCCGACGTGATTGTCGAATGCGGATCATATGTTTTTCATCTGCCTCCCACTAAGGAAGATTTGAAAAAACTACCCCACCTCGGCAGCCGGGCAGCATCCATACGTAATCCTAAAGCTGCGTTGTCATTATCCAAGGCCAAACAAATCCTGCAATCTTACGTTGGACAAGCAGGTGAAAAACAACCGACCCCAACCAATACCGAGAAAAGGGCTTACGGGCGTGGGTCGGTCAAGCAACCTTTTCACAACCCATTCCCATCCTCCTTTTTAGGAAAAGGTTCCAAGTATTAAGTATGAATTCCGGATAAATCAAACGGGCCGTGAGGTAATGCCTCATCGGCCCGTTTTCACATTTATAATATAAACCTGTCTATCAATTTTATTAGCTCAGCAATTTCGGGTTTGCTGATTTGGGCGTCAGCCCCTACGACCTGCCCTTTATGACGCAGGCTGTCCGTAATCAAGGAAGAGAAAATAATCACCGGCAATAATGCGAGTTCACCGCTTTCCTTTATTCTTTTAGTCAAATGATGACCATCCATTTGGGGCATCTCAATATCGGTAATCACAAGTTGCACTTCTTTTTCGACCACTTTTCCTGAATCAATCAAATTCTCCAGATAATTAATTGCATCAAGTCCATTTTCATAAAACTCCAAGTACTTGAATCCTGCTTCCGACAATGTATCAAAAAGCAGCTTTCTCAGTAATGGAGAATCTTCTGCAATCAGGATTTTCTTATCTGAGTTTTGTCGGCTACCGAGCTTTTTAACCTGCTGGATGTTTATTCCCGATTCCGGATTGATTTCGACCACTATTTTTTCAAAATCGAGTAACAGTAACATTTCGCTTTTTAATTTTATTACTCCGATAATCTGACTTTCAAGCCCTTGATACATATCCGAAGGCTTCTCTATTTGAGACCAGGAAATACGATGGACCTGCGTTACTGTATGAACATGGAAAACCACTTTTTGCTGATTGAATTCAGCGACTATGAATTTATCCTGCTCAGGAGTTTCAGATGGCGGAAATCCTAAAGCTCCGCTACATTCACAACCGGCAGGACTTCTTCGCGAAGCTCAATGATCCCCTCCACATTTGGATGGGAATGAGGTACAAGCGTGATAGGAACAGGATTAATGATTTCTTTCACCTTAATTACGTTAATGCCGAATTTATTCTTACCGATGCCGAATTCCACTATCTCCAGCTCATTTGTACCACTTTCCAGTAATATCCCTTTATTAGTTTCCATTTCATCTCGCCCTTCTCTTACTTTTTATAATTCCCTAAATCTTTTAAACAGCATAAAAATCCTGCTTGTCAGTTACATGGACCTATCATGTTTTTTTATTATCAACACATACCTAATAATTCGGTTAATTTTGTCTTTTGTTTAGCGCAATGATAAAAAAGGATCAAGATGTGTTTATCTATTAAGGCCAAACAAAAAAGGGACCCATACAGGGGCTGTTGACAAAATGGGGGAGAGCTTTTGCTCCTTCCCCATTTTGATTTTTATCGTTAATTGCTTGTTTATTTATTATTTTTCTTCCTTTTTTTGTAGCTAGTTCATTAC
>NZ_JBHZPF010000129.1:0-2847 GCF_042787975.1 Peribacillus sp. YIM B13482 | reverse complement strand
AAAATCAACGGCCAAATTGTACAACTCATAAAAAATAGACAAACTCGATTTTCATCGAGTTTGTCTACAGTCTGAAATCATCTTAATCGATGATTTTATTTTTGTGCATATTCTTTTAATCTAGGCAAGATTGGCACTAAAATTTCCTTGGCTATGTAATCAGTATCTAATCCAATGAAGCGTTCACTTTCCAATTCGACCGACCTAGCCTTATCCGGGTCATTACAAAAAATAAACGATAAGATTCCGTTATCTTCCCTCATATCTACATATTTAAATGTAATGTCATGTTTCGTAAGCAAACTTTCAAACGCAATGCACAATTCATCTATATTTAATTGACTAATAGATGTGAATTTCATATTGATCATCCCCTCTGCTAAAGGATAGCAAAATAAATCATGAATTACAAAGTGAAAATCAAGGCTCCGACTATTGTTTCATAATTCATCCGATATTTTTGTCAAAGGGAACCTGGCAAACCAAAAACCCCTGATTAGAAGAATGAAATAAATGCAAACCCATTACTTGAATGAACCCTTTTGATGCTGAAGGCTTGGGTGAAAATTTCTAAATTACATGTAACCAATCGATTTCTTCCACTTTCCCATTCTTACCTGATTTAATTTTTTATCTTCCAACAGATTAATCAGTATTCCCCATAGCCATAGCCGCATTATGTATCAACATTTTGTGGAGCTCCGTATGAATATTCCAAGGCATGTCTCATATCTTTATACAAACACCTTGTTAGGAGTGGTCCAACATGAAGTCTTTTTATAAGGGAACGCTCATTTTGATTGTTGCAGCGTTTTTTGGTGAATGTATTGAATTTTTAGTAAACATGATCCTAGCCAGGGAATTACAGGAAGAGGGCATGGGGCTTTATATGTCCATATTGCCAATTTTCTTTTTAATATATGTGATTGCCAGCCTTGAATTACATATTTCCATTTCAAAATTCGTTGCTGAAAATAAACAGACATTGCATTATAATCTAGTCATCCATGCTCTTAAAATGGCTGCAGTTATCGTGTTGGTCATGTGCGTAGTCATGCCTTTCATACTTTCATTTTCATCCATAATGGACAGATATCATCCTTATATTAAATGGCTGCTCATCACTTTAATCCCAATAGTTGCATTCTCGTCGATTGCAAGAGGGTATTTCATGGGTGTCCAGCAAATGGGGAAGATTGCCTTTTCCAACTTTTTGAAGGATATCATTCAATTTGGTTTGCTTTTCCTCATCTTTAACTTATTTCATTTTAACCAAGAAAAATCATTGTTGATGGCCTTTTTTGTATTGATTGGCAGTGAGTTCCTCGTTTTTCTATACTTGATAAACCTTTTGATCCTTCAAATGCGAATCATGAAACGCGGTACAAACTCGCGAACAACCGGTAAACATGCACGACAAAAGTTATTGGCGGTTTCGCTGCCCACTATGGGATTAAGGATCTTTCATGCCATAACAAATGCCATGCAACCTTTTTTGATCCATACTGCCCTTCTCTCAGCAGGATTCGGTGCGGTTGTGGCTACAGAGCATTTTGGGATGCTCACTGGAGTAGCGATGACCATCGGCTTCTTTCCAGCCTTTATCGCACATTCCTTAATGATCATGCTCATACCGAATGTTTCGAATGCGCACAAGAAACAGGATAAGGAAAAATTGAGGGTTTTATTGCAAAAATCGATGTCTTTTACTGTATTGTATGGGGTCCCAGCTGTGTTCTTCATTTATTTCTTTGCGGAACCCTTGACCTCTCTCTTTTTTTCCTCAACATCTGCCTCATACTATTTAAAATTATTATGTCCCTATTTCCTTTTTCATTTTTTTGTCATTCCAATGCAAGCCTATCTCATCGGCCTGGGCTTAGTGAAAGATGCTTTCATCCATACAGTCTGGTCCCATATCGTTGCATTTTTAATGATGTATATCCTAGGGTCCCAAGCTTCACTTAATATGGGAGGCATCATTTTAGGAATGAATACGGGCGCTGTATTATTAACTTTCATGCACTACTTGACCATTTGCAAAAAAATTGGAATAAGTATCTTTTTGATGAAATCCAGGTCCATATCGATAAAATGACTAAAATCAGGTCCATCCATTCTGCTGCTCCACTAAGTTTATTTTTGAGGAAGCACAGCGAATAATTGGAATAATAGGTAAGAATAAGCAAGTGCCGTCCAGCAAAAATCCTTGCTTTTATTGGTTTATAAAGATTCTGATAAAAATATTGAGCCTTTCCCTGTACATATCACCGTGGTTACTGTATATTTCAACATACTTGGGTAATAATCAAGTAAAATGGTTTAATATAACCATACAATAGTAATGGAGTGATTTCATGAGTAAAGCTAAGGCTAAGAGTGGTACGGGTAAAGGTACGGGAACAGGTACGGGCAAGAAGGGCTGGAATCGTTGGAAAACTGGTGCCAACAAGAAAAAAAGCGCAAAACCATATGTAAGTAAAGGCGTCAAACATTCCAATGAATCAAAATCTTCCGGCCAGTCTACAGGTGACAAGACCGAAAAATAATAGCTTGTTTTAAATCCATACAAAAAAATTTAGGTTTATTCCATATTCTCATACAGGGTGTAAAGAGATCTGTATGAGAGGAAATGGGTCTAATAGATAATAACGGCGGTATCCAGATTAATCCTATGAGTACGGCTATAATTATACATACCATCAAAAAAGACACTTCCTTACCCGGCAGTGTCTTTCATCTTTTTATTAGGCTGTTTTCACATACTTTATTGCTATTTACCAGGTAGTGAGTTGTGGTTGATTTCCCCTCCAGATGCTCGCTTTCCGCGGGGCGGGCGGTGAGCCT
>NZ_JBHZPF010000128.1:0-2917 GCF_042787975.1 Peribacillus sp. YIM B13482 | reverse complement strand
AGAAAACGCCATCCTTCCTGTATATTTCTACAAAAAGAATAGCGCTTTTTTCGTTATGATGATACAAATTCACCTTAGCTTGATGGCCATGTGGCGGTACCCCTACCTAGCAAAGAGGGAATTAGAATCCCACGTCGAAATCGCTTTTCAAGTGGAACAACAATAATACTTCCTACAAGACCGCCTACTCTAATTAAGGTATAATTAAATCACTTTGTGTCAGAAGTTAAATGTAATGTTGAAAGCAAATATTACAAAGTAATTAGTACACCATAAAAAGACCATAGGCTAAATAACAGTAAAATTAAGCCAGATGTTTTATTGATAATTATTAAAGAATATGCATTTATTCGATTCTTTAATAAGCTAACAACAATACTAAGAAATAACCACCATAGTATTGAACCTAAAAAAACTCCTAATACTAATATTAATTTCGCCATTAAGTCAATCTCTGAATTAGCTATTCCAAGCCCTGAAAAAAGGGCAATAAAAGACAAAATTGTTACCGGGTTAGTTATTGTTAAAAAGAAAGTAGATATATATGCCTTAATATTTTGTTCATTTTTACTTTTAGTAAGTATATTTGAGGGTTTTGATATATAAGTTTTAACACCCAAATAACCTAAAAAAATTCCGCCAATTAGTTGAAACCATAATTGTTGATTAATCAAATAATTAGTTATCACTGTTAAGCTTAGACACGCAATTAAACCATATAAACCATCCGCTGTTGCAGCACCTAAACCTGACATAAATCCAACGAATCTCCCGTTCTCAAGCGTTCTACGAATACATAAAATTCCGATAGGTCCTACAGGAGCCGCAATACTAAAACCAATGATAAGACCTTTGAGTAAGAATTCACTTGTCATTTTCTCCTACCTCATCAATAAAAAACTTATCTTTTTGCAAAGGAATTTTAAATGTTTCTTTCGTTGTATCCATTACTATTGTTGTTTTTGTTCGAAGTACCCCCTGCAGACTTTTGATTTCATAGCTAATCACTCTGTCTAAATCCTTGGTATTCCGACAACGAATTTTCAATAAATAATCATCATCCCCCGCAATATGATGACATTCTTGTACCTCCTCCAAATTAGTAATAAGATGTAAGAATTCTTCTCTATATTTTGGTTTTTCTAATGAGACTGATACAAAAGCTGTACACTCAGTTCCTACATTTTCTCCATCTATCTTGGCTCCAATCTCTTTAATTACTCCATTACTAATCAAACGATTGACACGATCAGCAACTGCTGGTGAAGACAATCCAATGTGAGATGCCAATTCAGCCCAAGTAACTCTACCATTATTCATTATTGATTGCATAATTTTATAATCGTAAGAATCCAAGTTAATCAACCTTTCTTTATAAACTTTTAATCATTTTAATATTTATTTAACAAAGAAACAAGTGGTATTTTCTTTAATAATGAAAAATAATATATATATATATATAACAGTCTCAGAAATGGTCCTTTTCTGAACACATGTCATGGCGCTTTGAATCGTAACAAAATCGAGGTTTTAATTCCTAATAATGTCTTAGTGTATAATTTTCGCATTTTGACGTTGAGACCCCATATCCATCAAGCTAAAAAGAATGAATACCCCCAAAATGAAAATTTTAAGTTTCTTTTCCTAGAAACATCTTAGTTTTTCATCTTGGGGGACTTGAAAAATATTAACTTGATGGGCATGTGGCGGTACCCCGGACTTACCCCTTTTTGTTATCATTTGCAGTAACTCACGAAATATAAGCATATACGTTTAAAAAGGTGACAAAGGGTTTATTAAGATGCTTATGGAATTACTGAAGGATAGTATCTTTAGGGGGAAAGTATATGCAAACTTTGGAAAAAATCAGCAATCGGTGTTGGTATCAAACACCTGTTTCAGAAACGGATAGACCTATTCTAGGTGTAGTGGTTGGAGATAACAGATCGTTAATGATTGATGCAGGAAATTCAGAAGCACATGCTAATTGTTTTCTTAAAGAGCTTAAAGAACAAGGTATTCCACTTCCAAGCATCGTTGTGCTTACACATTGGCACTGGGATCATATCTTTGGTTTGTCTGCTTTGAATATGCTGTCTGTTGCTTCTATTCAAACGAAAGCTAAAATTAAGAACCTTGTTTCTTACGAATGGACAGATTCTGCTTTAGAAGAACGGGTGAAGTCGGGATTGGAAATTGAATTTTGTGCCAATGCAATCATAAAAGAATTTGGAAGTGAAAGAAATATTATCATATCATTACCAGATTTAACCTTTGAACAGAGAATGGAGATTGATCTAGGAGGAGTATCATGTCTTTTGCAGCATGTAGGAGGCAATCATTCCCCAGACTCTATCATTGTCTATATCAAAGAAGAAAAAATACTATTCCTTGGCGACTCTATTTATGCAGATATCTATTCAAACAAGAGGAATTATACGACTCAAAGTACGATTCAATTATTAGACACAATCGATCAATTTGATGCTGAAATCTATGTCCTATCCCATTGGAAGCCGATATCGAAGGATGAATATCAGAAGGAAGCAATACTATTAAGGACTGTAGCTACCTTGACAGATAAATATGAGGGACGCTTTGAAGATATAAAGAAATCTTATCAACTCAAGCTAAACAGAGAGCTAAATGAAGAAGAGCTTGAAACAATTGGATACTTTGTGAACGGGTTCGAAATAAATAATTAGCTTAGAGATCAGTCCTCAGTTTATAAGAATTCCTATTTAGTTAACGGTGGGCATTTTATAAAATTGGAGACGATGCCTTTCTTAATGAACTCCCTCAGTTTAATAGGGGGACCGCCACATGCCCATCAAGGCAAGATTGGACAGGTTACACTTAGTTGGACAATAAAAATAAGGGCATGTAGAATCATACACAATAAGTGAGGAGAATCTAC
>NZ_JBHZPF010000127.1:0-3038 GCF_042787975.1 Peribacillus sp. YIM B13482 | reverse complement strand
ATAAGAAGGTATTTCATTTTTTAAAAAGCGTTGGTTAAGTCCTCGATCTATTAGTATCAGTCAGCTCCACATGTCGCCACGCTTCCACCTCTGACCTATCAACCTGATCATCTTTCAGGGATCTTACTAGCTTGCGCCATGGGAAATCTCATCTTGAGGGGGGCTTCATGCTTAGATGCTTTCAGCACTTATCCCGTCCGCACGTAGCTACCCAGCTATGCCTTTGGCAAGACAACTGGTACACCAGCGGTGCGTCCATCCCGGTCCTCTCGTACTAAGGACAGCTCCTCTCAAATTTCCTGCGCCCGCGACGGATAGGGACCGAACTGTCTCACGACGTTCTGAACCCAGCTCGCGTACCGCTTTAATGGGCGAACAGCCCAACCCTTGGGACCGACTACAGCCCCAGGATGCGATGAGCCGACATCGAGGTGCCAAACCTCCCCGTCGATGTGGACTCTTGGGGGAGATAAGCCTGTTATCCCCGGGGTAGCTTTTATCCGTTGAGCGATGGCCCTTCCATGCGGAACCACCGGATCACTAAGCCCGACTTTCGTCCCTGCTCGACTTGTAGGTCTCGCAGTCAAGCTCCCTTGTGCCTTTACACTCTACGAATGATTTCCAACCATTCTGAGGGAACCTTTGGGCGCCTCCGTTACTCTTTAGGAGGCGACCGCCCCAGTCAAACTGCCCACCTGACACTGTCTCCCACCCCGATAAGGGGCGCGGGTTAGAATTTCAATACAGCCAGGGTAGTATCCCACCAACGCCTCCACCGAAGCTAGCGCTCCGGCTTCTCAGGCTCCTACCTATCCTGTACAAGCTGTACCAAAATTCAATATCAGGCTGCAGTAAAGCTCCACGGGGTCTTTCCGTCCTGTCGCGGGTAACCTGCATCTTCACAGGTACTATAATTTCACCGAGTCTCTCGTTGAGACAGTGCCCAGATCGTTACACCTTTCGTGCGGGTCGGAACTTACCCGACAAGGAATTTCGCTACCTTAGGACCGTTATAGTTACGGCCGCCGTTTACTGGGGCTTCGGTTCAAAGCTTCGCTTGCGCTAACCTCTCCCCTTAACCTTCCAGCACCGGGCAGGTGTCAGCCCCTATACTTCGCCTTGCGGCTTCGCAGAGACCTGTGTTTTTGCTAAACAGTCGCCTGGGCCTATTCACTGCGGCTTTTCCGGGCTATTCACCCTAAAAAGCACCCCTTCTCCCGAAGTTACGGGGTCATTTTGCCGAGTTCCTTAACGAGAGTTCTCTCGCACACCTTAGGATTCTCTCCTCGCCTACCTGTGTCGGTTTGCGGTACGGGCACCTTACATCTCACTAGAGGCTTTTCTTGGCAGCGTGGAATCAGGAACTTCGGTACTATATTTCCCTCGCCATCACAGCTCCGCCTTAATGGAAACGGGATTTGCCTCGTTTCCGGCCTAACTGCTTGGACGCGCATATCCAACAGCGCGCTTACCCTATCCTTCTGCGTCCCCCCATCGTTCAAACGATGTATAGGTGGTACAGGAATATCAACCTGTTGTCCATCGCCTACGCCTTTCGGCCTCGGCTTAGGTCCCGACTAACCCTGAGCGGACGAGCCTTCCTCAGGAAACCTTAGGCATTCGGTGGAAGGGATTCTCACCCTTCTTTCGCTACTCATACCGGCATTCTCACTTCTAAGCGCTCCACCAGTCCTTCCGGTCTGACTTCAACGCCCTTAGAACGCTCTCCTACCATCGACACCAAAATGGTGTCAATCCACAGCTTCGGTGATACGTTTAGCCCCGGTACATTTTCGGCGCGGAGTCACTCGACCAGTGAGCTATTACGCACTCTTTAAATGGTGGCTGCTTCTGAGCCAACATCCTGGTTGTCTAAGCAACTCCACATCCTTTTCCACTTAACGTATACTTTGGGACCTTAGCTGGTGGTCTGGGCTGTTTCCCTTTCGACTACGGATCTTATCACTCGCAGTCTGACTCCCAAGAATAAGTATTTGGCATTCGGAGTTTGACTGAATTCGGTAACCCGTTGGGGGCCCCTAGTCCAATCAGTGCTCTACCTCCAATACTCTCATCTTGAGGCTAGCCCTAAAGCTATTTCGGAGAGAACCAGCTATCTCCAGGTTCGATTGGAATTTCTCCGCTACCCACACCTCATCCCCGCACTTTTCAACGTGCGTGGGTTCGGGCCTCCATTCAGTGTTACCTGAACTTCACCCTGGACATGGGTAGATCACCTGGTTTCGGGTCTACGACCTCATACTCATTCGCCCTATTCAGACTCGCTTTCGCTGCGGCTCCGTCTTATCAACTTAACCTCGCATGAAATCGTAACTCGCCGGTTCATTCTACAAAAGGCACGCCATTACCCATTAACGGGCTTTGACTACTTGTAGGCACACGGTTTCAGGATCTATTTCACTCCCCTTCCGGGGTGCTTTTCACCTTTCCCTCACGGTACTGGTTCACTATCGGTCACTAGGGAGTATTTAGCCTTGGGAGATGGTCCTCCCTGCTTCCGACGGGATTTCTCGTGTCCCGCCGTACTCAGGATCCACTCAGGAGGGAACGAAGTTTCAACTACAGGGTTTTTACCTTCTTTGACGGACCTTTCCAGATCACTTCATTTACCCCGTTCCTTTGTAACTCCATGTTGAGTGTCCTACAACCCCAAGAGGCAAGCCTCTTGGTTTGGGCTAATTCCGTTTCGCTCGCCGCTACTCAGGAAATCGCATTTGCTTTCTCTTCCTCCGGGTACTTAGATGTTTCAGTTCCCCGGGTCTGCCTTCAGTACCCTATGTATTCAGGTAAAGATACTGTTCCATTACGAACAGTGGGTTTCCCCATTCGGAAATCTCCGGATCAAAGCTTACTTACAGCTCCCCGAAGCATATCGGTGTTAGTCCCGTCCTTCATCGGCTCCTAGTGCCAAGGCATCCACCGTGCGCCCTTTCTAACTTAACCGTTAAAAAAGATCTTACTGATGCTTTGAAAAAAATTAATTGCCTTCTATCTATTATCTAGTTTTCAAGGAACAA
>NZ_JBHZPF010000126.1:0-3362 GCF_042787975.1 Peribacillus sp. YIM B13482 | reverse complement strand
GGTTTAATAAGTTGCGAATTCATGGAACTTTAGGCTACGTAAGCCCTCTAGAATTTAAAAAGTTGTCCCTTAAAAATGTTGTTTGATTTAGTGTTGACAATTCAAACAACACAAAATTCTCCGGGTATAGGAAGGTAAAATGCAAAAAAATCCGCGACATGTATATCGCGAATTGCTTCCAGGAGGTCTATGAGTACGCCCCATTCCCCTTCTCCGGCTTACTGGTTAAATAAGGCGGCAGAGTTTGCTGGCGTGGAACATGTGTGCAACCATACCTTACGAAAAAAAGTTTGGCTTTTGGTTTTACAAAGCCACGAAGGATATTGCCATGTTGCAACGGATTTTGCATCATTCCCATCTTCGGTTACATTGCGTTATATCGGCAGTATCGAAGAAGAAACGAATAATGTATTGAAATACTTTAGCGTTTTTACAGACTCAAATAAGGAAAAGAAACTCGGCCTTTAGCTGTAAAACTCCCTAAAAACAACATTAATATTTTATCATTTTGATGCAGTAAGAACGTTACTTTATGAAAAAACATCAGTCCACTAGGGGACGGGAACAAATATAAATAACCACAAAAACTCCCCTTTCACTCAGGTAGCTTCTGTGGTGGGATCCAACACAACTCATTTGTAATTTTTAAAAGCGAAAGGATTATACACTAATTTGGAAAATAAATGTTTATGTATCGTTGGTTAAGATCCAATGCTATGTTCTACTGCATTATCCCAACTAGGAAAATAATACAATGCATTTTTCATTAATTCCGGATCTGACTTCTTTACCTCTTTCTTCCGAGGTGGCTTCCCTTCTTTTTCTACTAATTCAGAAATTTGATTCACGACTTCTTCAACACTCATATTTACTTCCATCTCTGTTCCCTCCTTTTTGTTCTTAATTATATATTTTCCCAATTGATGAAAAGTAATACAATTTTTCTTCAGCTAAACTACCAGTTTAGTTGAACAAGGGTATTTTTTTCTCTAATTTGAATGTATGATAAGAATCGCACATTCAAAAGGCCGCCAATTGGCAGCCTTCTTATGGCGCTAACGCACCCGTTAGTTAAACAAGGTTAGAGCATATTCTCGGCAATCTTTTTCTGTGCCTTTGCACGAGAAATGATAAATGCTCTCATATACTTCTCCAAAAACAACTTATCAGCTAAAACCCCAATTGGACCGGCCAGGGGGCAGACCGTTGGGTGTCGTGGGTTGAGGGCGGGCGTACCAGGCGCGGGCTCGGTGTCAGTCTTCGATTGCCTGGTAGACCATGGTCCAGAAGTCGTGGATAAGCCGCGCTGAATCCGGGGTGGACATCCCGACCTGGGTGAGCAGGATTCCGGTGAGCTGTTTGTCCGGGTCGGCGTACGTCGTCGTGCCGGTTCCACCGTCCCAGCCGAACTGGCCGATGGACGCGTAGTCACCACGGTAGGTGCGCACCGCCATCCCGAAGCCCCAGCCGCCGTGCTGCCCTTGGCCGTGCGACAAATGGACGTTGTTTTTGGCCATGGCGTCTCGGGCGGCTTGTTGCTCGGGCGTGAGGCGGTTGGTGGTCATCAGCTGGACGGCGGGCCGGGACAGGATCCGTTCGGTCCCGTGCATCCCTTGGTTCAGCAGCATCCGTAAATACGCGTGATAGTCGTCGACGGTTGAGAGCAGCCCACCGCCGCCTGCTTGGAACGCTGGAGGTCGGCTGTAGCGTCCGCCTGCGGCCTCGTCCCACACGATGAACTCTCCGGTCTGCGGATCGGGGTTGAAGGCGGGCGGCAGCCGGTCAATCTTGTTGGCGGGCACGTAGAAACCAGTGTCCTTCATCCCCAGCGGATCGAGGATGCGTTCGCGCAGGAACGTCTCGAACGTCTGACCCGTGACTCTGGCGACGAGCACGCCGAGCACTTCGTTGCTGACGTGGTATTGCCACCGCTCTCCGGGCTGGTAGCTCAACGGGAGTGTGCCCAGGCGGTGCATCCACTCATCCGGCTCGGGCAACTCCGCCCCTGGCGTGTCGTATATCCCACTCTTGAAGATCGCGTTCTGGATCGGGGAGCCCATCAACGTAATATCCACTCCGAGCCCGAACGTGGAGGTCAACAAGTCCCGTACGGTGATCGGCCGCCGTGCCGGCACCGTGTCGTCCAGCGGGCCGTCTGCCCGTTTCAGCACCTGCCGGTCGGCGAGTTCGGGCAGCCACGTATCTACTGGGTCGTCCAGATGCAGCTTGCACTCGTCGAGCAGGATCATCACCGACGCGACCGCGAGCGGCTTGGAAGTGGACGCCAACCGGAAGATCGTGTCCCGGCGCATCGGCGCGCCACCGTCATGGCGCATCGTGCCGATCGCTTCGACGTGCGTCTCACCGTACCGACTGACCAGGGCGACGAGCCCAGGAATCTTCCCGGACTCGACATGCCGTGCCAGCACGTCGCGCATTCTGCGTAGCCCTGTTTCGGATAAGCCAGTGTTGCTTTGTCCCGTTGTAATCTTTTTCATTTGTTTTCCCTCTCTTTACTTTTTTATCAGCCCTATTGTTCTACAAATTCTCTTTTGTTATCAATGCTTGAAAGCGTGTTCGATGCATCAAAGAGACTGAATATTGGTAATCAAAAGATGACTCACATCCTGTTCTGGGTGATCAGAATCGAGAAATGTCCTGCACTTAGCATAGAGCCATATGTTCATCGGACGTTTATTCTCGGTTTCATCAAATTCAAAGTCACCATTATTCCGTAAGTAATCTTCTTTGACAACCGTTGTCTTGCCCGCCCCATTGGAGCCGAGCAGGGCGAAAATACTGCCCTTATCCATTTAAGCTCCCGCCATCACATAACCTAATTATGTATATTCTAGAAGTAAATACAAATTCCTTCTTCAACTATCCTGCCCCTTAATAATATGTTTTTGGAGGAGATAGAATATGAATATGAATCCAGTAGTTGGTCTGGATGTAGCCAAAGGTGAAAGTCAGGTTCAAGCATTCTTGGAGAAGAAAAAGCCTTATCAAGGCAGTTTTAAAGTTACGCATACCATTGAAGGACTAGAAACACTCTTTCACTTTCTGAGAGAAATAGAAAATAGAACTGGGATCAAACCTCCGATTGTATTGGAATCTACGGGGCATTATCTTACGCCCGTTGTACAGTATTTTGAGGAGAGAGATTACTTATTAATTATCGTTAACCCACTCATTTCTTATCGTGCGAAGAGCTCTAGTTTACGCAAAGTAAAGACAGATATAATCGATGCACGTCACCTCTGCGAGCTGTACTATAAAGAGGAGTTAGAGCCTTATAAAAAACGAGGGATACAACTCTTAAATCTTCGTAATCTTTCAAGACAACATGCAAATATAACAGG
>NZ_JBHZPF010000125.1:0-3367 GCF_042787975.1 Peribacillus sp. YIM B13482 | reverse complement strand
ATGCGTCATTTTAAATTTCCTCCTTTTTTTCATTATCTTGAATTTTTCAATTGATTCCTAATGATAAATAACTTACTCACAAATTCTGGAGGTGAATATAATTATTCTGTTTTAATTACAAAAATCCTTCTTCAACTTAACTGCAGTTAGCTCGTAATCCTTATTTCATTAAATGGCCCGATTGCAGAACAAAATTAAAAAGTACATATTTTATTATTTGTTCCGAAACTCGTCCTTTTCTGAACACACCACTGTTCGATATGAAAAGGACGTTTTTATTGCCTTTATCGTAACAAAACTCTGTTCATTATTCTACGTTCAATAACCTATCTATTTTTATCTTATGTTACAAAAAATATAAAGGAATAATAAGAAAGAGTGATTTGAGTGTTAATTGGATATGCACGTGTGTCGACGGGATTACAAAATTTAGATTTACAGATGGACGCTCTTACGCAATATGGCTGTTCCAGAATTTTTCACGATAAAATGAGTGGGCAAAAAGACAGCGTCCTGGTTAGAGGAAACACTTCAGTATGCACGTGAAGGCGATACGATTGTTGTTTGGCGATTAGATCGATTAGGACGCAATATGCAAGATTTAATTCAAATTGTGAATAGCTTAAATGAACGTGGTGTGGCTTTCACAGTCTACAAGAAAATTTAACAATGGACAAAAGTAATGCCACAGGCCAATTGATGTTTCATTTGTTTGCGGCATTTGCGGAATTTGAACGTAATTTAATTGAGGAACGTTCGGCTGCCGGACGAGCTGCAGCTAGAGCACGTGGTCGACTTGGAGGACGTCCTGGAAAATTTGGACCGAAAGATATTGAAATGATGAAATCACTAATTGAAAATGGTACACCGATTAAAGACGTCGCAGAAAAATGAGGTGTATCTCGAACAACGATTTATCGGTATTTAGAAAAGCAGGAATAATGAAGAAACTCAGCTAATCTTCTCTTATGAAGGTAGCTGGGTTTTAAAGTTGCAAAATAAGTGCAAATTATCGCCTAAAGTGACATCCTTTCAATCTACTTACCTAGTTCATTTATTATACAACTTAAATTTTACACACAAAATCCACTTAAAATAGCATTTTTAATAATCTACTATGAGTGTACTCAAAATTTACATTTTGAATTTGTGTTATTGTAACATTGTGTTAATAACTGTACTCTCCTTTATTTATTAAGGTTCTTTATAATTAGGTCCAGATAACTTTGAAAAACTAATAAACATTAAAGGACCGTCAATAGACCTGTTTTTTGTACAAAAGAAGGATGGTCACCAAGTTTCGACGAATATATCAATATACTTTGTGGAGGTGTTGGATATGGGGATTTGTTGTGGAGAGTGTCACGTTGAATTAAAGAGTGATGATTATGTCACATTGGATGAATTTAGCACGCTGAGGCACACATATTGCGGTTATGATCTTATTGCCGAGCTGATCAAAGACATTGGTACTTATCGAAATATCAAAACGAAGTATTGGTTTTCCCGTGAGCTTACTAAATGAAAATCGGTGAAATCTTGGAGTTAATTAAAACTGATAAACCAGTGAATATTGCAAAAAGGGCTGATGTTCATCTTTCAGAAAAATTACTAAGAAAAGCATTGAATAAAGCTGGTTATGAGTATAGAAATTCAAGCGAAAAAGGCTGGCATTTCGTTGGTGAAGGTGACGAGGAAACGGTACAAGAGCAGCTTATTTATAACTTTGCAACAGCAGGAAAAGCAAAGGCGAACGTTTCAACTAATGTAAATAAAGAACCTATTAACAATACCAACCAACGTTCTAACGTTGGCATAAAACGTGGTAAAGAACAGGTTAAACAAGCGAACGAACAATCAGCACCAACCATGGAACGAACCAACGTTATAAGAAAACGTTCTTCATTCGATATGGATGTTGAACTTATGAAGGAACTAAAAATACAAGCAATCATTCATGATAGGACGGTTTATGAACTAGTTGAAAGTGCCGTAAGGCACTATTTAGCTGAATTAAAGGGAGAATGACGGAAAGGAGTGCTTATATAGCATTTTGGAGTCCTATCAGCAAACACAAAAAGCCTCCCAAAAAATGGGGCTTTTTGTGTTTTTTTTTTAAAAGCTCTGTTAAATAATGTTGTTGAGTTTCTTGATGAACTAAGGGGGCAGGATAGTTGAAGAAGGTATTTATTGTTCAGAAAGCGAATAGTATTCGGTAAAGGTTGATTTTTAAGGATTAAACAAACTTAATATCCGGAGGGGAAAATGGTTGATTATAGCTATGAGAAACAACATCTGAAAAAACTCAGGACTTTTATTTATATCACGATAGCATTAATTTTTTCAATGATATTTATATTTATTAGCATTTTTCTTTTGTATTTTTCTATGTCAGGCATTTTAGACGTTGTGTATTTTCCACCAAAACTAGAAATTTTTTCATTCATAATTTCTATTGTATTTTCTGTTTTAGCTATAAAAAATCTATTTGGTAAGATATTGTTAGTATTAAACATATTTCTAATGCTCTTTATGATTTTTTATGGACCATAAATATATACAAAAAGACTAACATAGGGTGTAATAGTCAGGCTGTTGTTTAGACAGCCTTTTTTTATAACTAAAGGGGCAGGATAGTTCATTAAGGAAAATGGCTTAAAGAGTGTTATTGGAAAATAAAAAAACAACTCCATAAATCCAAGAGTTGTCATCATTTTTTAATTTGAACTTATTGAAATGGGTCTTTTAGTTTCTGCATCAAAAATAGCTGTTGTCACATTTTTACCATCCTGAGAGACTGTTACAAATACATAAACTTGTCTTTTAGGGTGATAACCTTCTCCACCATGTCTTGATTTACCACCGTACATATCAGCTTTTGATAGTACCGTATTAATGTCTTTAAAATAACCCTTTTCTCGAATGTTCAATTTTGCATTCTCAAATTCAACATATTGATTTTTATCAAGAGAATCATACATTGAATCCACATCTTTGAATTTCATTGTTGAATTATCCGGGTACTTACTCCATGGTTCTTCTCCAGTATTAGATTGAGCGAATCCTTGTACATTTAAAGCAAATAATGTAACTAATACTGCTATAAGAGTAATGGAAGTTATCTTCTTCAATAATTACATCTCCTTTATGATTATTTTTCCAATAAAATGGTCTTTTATGTGACCAAGAAAAATATTTATCTTGTTAAGCTAACTGGTGCTTAGTTCAATAACAGGGTTGCTTCGGCAGCTTTTTCTTTATGCAACTATCGGGGAAGGTTAGCTAAAGTACAATTGTATTAATTTTCATAAATCGGGAAAATATATAGTTAAGAACAAGAAGGAGGTAACAAATGGAAGTAAATATG
>NZ_JBHZPF010000124.1:0-3371 GCF_042787975.1 Peribacillus sp. YIM B13482 | reverse complement strand
GTTGAGAAATTGGGCTTTTTATATTTATAGTGCAAAATAGCGCTTGAAATATATGCAAAATAACTCCCAAAGTGACAGAGGGGGAATTAAGGTGTTTTTTCAAGTCTCTAGAACTTGTAAGTTTTAGACGAGTTTTGGAATATAGATAGAAGATGTGCAATCTAAAAATAGAAAATGTCTGTTATTCCAGAAAAGGGCCAGATTGTTTAGTAGTTTTAGGGAGGTGTTAAAAGATGGAATGGTTTACTTTTTTTGTTTTTCCAGCATTCACTTTAGGTGGAATAGCTTTAGGGCTCGCCCTTCACTCAATCAAAAAAATAAAGAACATGGAAAGGAGAGTTGAGGAATTAGAAAATAAAAATAAATAAATCTATGACTTTTGTCAATAAAGTTTCCCAGCTAAACTTTAAGTGGATTTTTACAATGATTATTCCATAAAAGGGCGCTTTTCTTGAGGAACGATAAAGCCCAATTTTAAGTTAAAAATGAGAAATTGGGCTTTTTTATATTTGCTTATAGTGCAAAATAACTCCTAAAGTGACAAGGGGAATTGAGGTGTTTTTTCAAGTCTCTAGAACTTATAAGTTTTAGACTGTTATCTAATAAAAATCAACACCAATAAAAAAGCACCCCCGAAGAATGCTTTAACAAATTAAAACTCCACTAATCCCATTTGAAGTAACAAAAAGAATAATTAATATTTGTAAAATAAATGAGAACAGTGAACAGACAAAGCCAATGGAATCCAGAATTCCATTGGCCTTATTCTGATGCTTTATGTAAACTAGCGTGCGTGATTATTAAGAACATCCATTTTTAAGATGTTATCTAATACCTGATGACCCAAAGCCACCTTCGTTTCTAGCTGTTACTGATAATTTACTAACCTCATTAATTACCACTTTATATGTAGGTTGTATTACCATTTGAGCGATTCTCATTCCAACTTCAATATGAAATGCATCTTTCCCGTGATTAATTAAAATAACTCCAATTTCTCCTCTGTAACCTTCATCTATGGTTCCAGGACTATTTAAAACTGTTATAGAGTGTTTTAAAGCTAATCCACTCCTAGGTCTAATTTGAGCCTCTGTATTCTTTGGTAACCCGATTTTTATACCTGTTTTTAATAATGATGTTTCTCCAGGTTGTAATAATTTTTCCTCAACTGAATATAGATCCATCCCTGCATCTGCTGGATGTGCATATTCAGGAACTTTTGCAAGTGGATGGGTTTTTAATACTTTTATATTCATTATAGTATCCCCTTTTTATGACAGTAATTTCGATCTTAAGTGAGGTTCAACAGCTATACCTATGGGAATAACTACTGAAGACATAACAGCAATAAATGCTAATGAATTTGGATCAGAATGCTTAATGGCTTGAAAGCCTGAAACAATCAATAACAAAGTAATAACGGAATATACACCCAGTATACCTATATAAAACCAATAATTTCGCTTAAGTATATCATTATTTATTTTAAGGGCATCTTCAATTGCTTCATTTACTATTTCATTTGCAAACCTAATATATTTTTGATTGAATTCTTTGATTTTCGAATCTCTATCTTCTGCTGTACTTTTACCTATATTTACTTGGACCTCTTCAAAATTTCTTATTTTATCCACTACTTTTGATAATTGCTGAAATTTCTTATCCCTTTTTGTTCTTTTTATATCTCGAAGGATATCAATTCTACTTGGTGGATTATCATGTACTCCTTCTGCCGGAGACAACGTTTCATTTAAAATTAAAGTAACAAAAGTATTATATTTAGTTCCTCCCTCTGTATCTTTCGCAATACTTAATTTTAACTTTTTGCTAGTAGGATTATTTAACGAAATTAACAAAGGTCCTTCCCAATGGGGGTCTAATGTTGTAGATATATGTCCGAATCTCTTAGATACAATACCTACTTTAGAGTGAAAGGTTCCATTGAATTTATTAGAGATCCATACAGCTTCTCTCGTTAAAATTAAAACAGTATCATTTGGTTCAATGAAACAATATATTTCATTGGTTGCTTCGTCTTTTATGATTTTTGTAAGTAAGTTGTTGTTTATGGAATAAATAAATTTAGTGAAAGAAAGATTATAACCAACAGGCGATAAATTATCTTTATTAAAGGGACAGATGACTAGCTATTTACTTTCAATATTTTCTAAAATGTCAGTGTCTGATAAAACACCAGATTTTGTAAGGGTTAAAGGTTTGGTAGTCAAATTTTAATCCTCCATTCATAATTGACTATATTCTACATTTTTTACCTTTTCCCTCTTAATTAACGTAAAAGAAGAAGTTCTTTAGTTTCAAACTTGAATTTGTTTAAGGGTAAATTTACTTACAAGATTTTAACAACGCAGGGATTACATGGTATAATGTAATTGCAAAATTACGGTAATAAACAGGGGGAACAAGATTTGAAGGCTATTGAAAGTATAATGAAAGCTAAAACCGATATTACAAGTTTTATTAATAGTCAGAATAATACTAGTCCTCTGTTAGATGATGAAAATTTCCTAAATACCCGTAGAATTATTAAAAGGCTATGCAAAGAGGAAAAAATTGAGGTGCCTTCATTTATTAGTGAATGTAGAAGCATTGAAGAAGCTGTTGACGAATTATTTAGTGATGGATCTGCGAGTTACATCCAAATAAATTACATTAACAAACAGTTTAACAAGTTTATAGATTATTTAGAAGATCGTCAGTTTGACGTACAAATCGTACATGTAGAATGCGAAGTACCCGAAGAGTTAACGTTTGAACATATATTAGAATCTATAGCAAAATGTGAAAATCGTATTAACACAAAAGACTATTCAGGAGCAGTTACAAGTGCAAAAACGTTAGTAGAGGGCGTATGCAAGGAAATACTACATAAATTTCCTGATGTGACAATTGGGAATAAAACGGATTTACCTCAGTTATTTACTAAGGTGCGTCAAAAGTTAAACCTTGACCCGGGAGATCCAAAATTGGATAAGCAGTTAAAAGAAGTAATTTCAGGGTTAATTAAAATTGTAAATGGTATTTCTGAAGTACGAAATTCATATGGAGATTCCCATTTATCTAACGAGATAATTAAAGAACATCATTCGTTAGTAGTAGTTAATTCTGCAAAAACAGTTGTAACTTTCTTATTTAAAACTTACGAATATCAACTTGAAAGAGGTATTTTAGTAATAGCATAAATGGTAGAAAGGCAGTTTATGTCCTATATGGACAAAGATGGACAATAAATGTGGGCTGCCTATTTAGTTAGCCTAAAAAAGAGACAGCCGATATTGAACTGTGCCCCATTTTACGGACAGTAGAAAAAAGTGCCTAAGCAGCTAATAAATGGTCCCGGTATTGTACCGGGG
>NZ_JBHZPF010000123.1:0-3396 GCF_042787975.1 Peribacillus sp. YIM B13482 | reverse complement strand
TACCGGCAGGTAAACTACTATGAAAATCTAAGAAAAACGGAGATATCGAGAGGTTTTGCTTTCTTTATTGAGGGAGGTTAGTTGCATAAGAAAGTCGAATTATATATAAACAGCTACATATTATTATAAGCAATATAAAGCCCCTATATCTCAGTCGGTAAGCCCTAATTATGTTAATACTAAATGGCATCGTGTAACAAAAATTAATGGTATTGAAGAAACTCACCATCCACTTTGTAAATAAAAAGGAGTGTAAAATAATTCATATGCGTTTACAAAACCAGATTATTATTGAATGGACAATACGGAATTATTATAGCGATTTCTCCTTTGAAAAACATATTGCAGACGTAATAAAAGAATCTCATACACTTAAAGAAGGGGAAGCACTGGAAATTCATCAAGTAGTCTATGTGGGTGAATTTAATAATGAAAAATTATATTTAATTATTTTAAATATTGTACCCGAAAAATTGAGTAAATAGATTGGAGCATAACAAAGTAAAGCACCATTACATTCCTCACTATTATATGTAAATCAAAACAAAAGAAGCAATTTAAAATTGCTTCTTTCAGACTGTAGACAAACTCAATGAAAACGAGTTTGTCTACAGTTTTTTATGGCTTGTATAATTTGGACGTTGATTTCCACTCCAGGCACTCGCTTGTCATATCTAGTGTGCAGTTATAATAAAGTTGTTTACTTCTTATAGAACTAAAGGGGCAGTTTAGTTGAATAAGAAAATGTTATAAAATAGAGAGTTGAAAGGTGATGAGGATAGTAAGTAATTCAGTTGATATAGGGGATGTTTATATGAATTGGAACTGGAATGAAACCACTCTAGATTTTCCATTCTCGTCCAAAAACTTAAAGAACTTGTTAAATACTGTATGTAGAAAAGAAAACAGATTTTCACAATATGAGTTAATTAAGTGGTGTGATAACCTCACAATGGCTTTTGAAGAAGATGAAGCTGGAGAATTTAATGAATTTGATGAAATAGCTTTTGGAATAGCACGAGATATTGAATGTCAATGGGATTTTATTTTGGTAAATACTTACTCATTAAAAGAATTGCAGAACTTAGACCTCTCAAAAGTAAAGTTACCTCAAGATTGGTTTATAGAGTGGTTAGAGCAATTAAACGAGAAATAAAAGGAACAATAAAAATTCTAGTTCAGCTAAAGATAATGAGGAGAAGAGAAATGTTACAAAACAGTTTGATATTAAATACTAGTTTTTGGACCAAAATACTCTCCATAGGTATTGAGTATCCTATACGCATAATCTTAATAGGTGTAGGTATATGGGTGGGAGTTACTTGTATAAAGCAAAGACATTTTCTATCTTGTTTAGTTTTATTATTACACACTGTGCTTCTTACTGTTGTCACTTTTACAAACTTACTTACAAATCTTTTGAAAAGTGTACCTACTCTTCTTCAATATGGTGGTGTAGCAGTCTTAACAGTATTATTTTGTATAGTATATGAATATGAATCTTCCCGTGAGTAAGTAAAGAGAAGAATATTAATTAACAAATGATTTTAAGAAAAATGAACCCTTCGCTAGTATATATAGCAAGGGGTTTTCAAATTTATTGAATTAGTATCTTCTTCGTCTATCTTGGCATCTCAAGAATAAAGAAAACGACACAATAGTATAGACAGGCTGTCGAGAAAAGCTATATAAAATGTGAAAATTTACACTTCAACTAACAGGTGCTATAGCTGAAGATCGGAGCTGTCTTTAAGGCAACCTTTTCTTTATGCAACTATCGGGGCAGGTTACTTTAATAATTGTTTTATAAATAAAGTCCATAATATACAAAGCGATAATAGGGAATTATAATCCTATACCGTATAAGGGGACATACTTGATGAAGAAAATAATGCAATTTACCTTACTATTGGTGACATTAAATCTTTCACCGATATTTGTTCAAGCTGACGAAAAACTAAATGAAGAGCTTATGAAAATTGTTAAAGAGTTTACTCCGTCGAACGCTTTACTTGTAAGCCCTGAAAAACCTTTCTCCACACAGTCAATTCAACTTTATGATTTTAACCACGATGGGCAAAAAGAAATAATCGCTACTTTTGAAATTAAAGCAAAAGAACAACCTAATCCTTCCCAGTTTGGAGTAATGGTACTAAAGAAGGTTAATAATGATTGGCAAAAAGTTTGGGAAACAAAAGCTCAAGGAGTTGGTTTGAATTTTTCAGGTTTGGCTGATATTACTGGTGATGGTACAAAAGAATATTTAATCGGTGTTACAATTGGTGCAGCTGCAGGAAACAAACTTGATATTTTTCAGTGGAATGATAACTCATTCATAAATATTGCAGATGTTCCTTATTTTGAAATAGACATATTGAACCAAAATAAAAAAGTCAGTTTAGCAATCTGGCAATGGTATATTGGTGAAAGTTATTTAGTAGATGTATTAAAATGGAATGGTGAAAAATTGGTTTTTGATAAAGAATCATATTCTAAATACTATCCTATAATTGAAAATTTCTATAAAGATAAAATTTCAAAAATGGATGCTTGGTTTTATTGGTATTGCCTTGCAGATGCTCAAATTAAAGCAAATTTATTTGAAGAAGCTTCTAAATCAATCGAAAAAGGGAGTTTATTAGCAAAAAAATTATCAATGCCTGAGGTAGTTCAGACCTTTAACGAATTAAGTGACAGACTGGAAAAAAAGAAAAAAGGCTTAATGAACTAACGGGTGCTTTAGCTGAAGATCGGAGCTGTCTTTAAGGCAGCTTTTCTTTATGGAACTATCGGGGCAGGATAGTTCCATAAAGGACTTGGGTTTTTATGTTAAAATATAAAGTAAAACTTATTGTTGGGGGGGGATTACTTGGAATCATTTATTATGGTTTTATTCGTATTTTTAGTTTGTATATGTATTAGTTCGGTTCTGAATATACTTTTTAAGCTGACGAAAAAAAGAGATTGGCTTATAACATTCTTAATAAGTTTAGGGTTATCAATAATAATAGTTCCTCTATTAAATGCTGGATAAGATCTGGTTAGCGTTATGAGGTGATTGAGTGGGATTTTATTATTTATTATTACTTTTGATAGGTGTTGTTCTTCTTATTGTTGGAGCACTTTGGAAAGATGTATCTTGGTCAGTTAAAATCGTAATTTTTTTGTTTGTTGTTGGTATTCTTTTTATCGTTTTGGCAATTATTTTGTTAATGCCAGGTAGTTCTGATATTATTTCTGAACTGTTGAAATTAAATGAATAGAAATTATTAAGCTAACGGGTGCTTTAGTTCATTAACAGGGGGTGCTGCGGCAGCCTTTTTTGTATGAAAACATATTCGTGAAAGGCCATACTAAAATAAGCCCACCAAATTCTAATTTTTTTGAAGGACGTAA
>NZ_JBHZPF010000122.1:0-3560 GCF_042787975.1 Peribacillus sp. YIM B13482 | reverse complement strand
GAGTCTCGCACTTCCGCTCCAATCAACCTTAAATAGTTTCGTTTTAAAAACAACAATCTTTACGAAAAGAGCCAAATAAAAAAAGACAGTATTTAATTTTAATATGGCTGTCTCTTTTATCTTATATCCTCTTTTATTCGTGTAGCTTTGAAACAAAGATGTTCAACTCACGTACCCGGTAGTTCAGTAAAGTCTAAAGGATTCTTTGAAGCATTTCAATTACAACAAGTATATCTAAGTAATTTGGAACAAATATTATAACTGTTGCAAATTCAAAGGAGGTGGCTAAAATGAACGCACAACGAGCAGAAGAAATTGCTTCTTCGCCAATTATGGCAAATGTGACCTATAATGAGGAAAGTATCTACATTGAGCACGTGGATGAACAAAATGGAATAGCTACAATCCATTCCCTTGATGAACCAAATAAAAAACAAAGTGTTTCTATAACCAGCTTAAATGAACAGTAATATGTTAAATATCCTTTGGTAATCCTTTGCCTTCGGATGTAGCTTTGAAACAAAGTTTAATCAATTAATAGATAAATGAATAAATAAAAGGTCATGTTTTGAAAAACCAATCAAAACATGACCTTTTAATATTTATTTGGATTATTTTTTTTAAAAAAAGAATAGCCGTATAGGTTACATCGACTAAAGGCGTTTTCCTTAGCAATGAAAAAGCAGTCCGTAAAAGGTTTGTCCGATCTTTTTCGCGGTAACCCTAAAAGAAAATCCATTTCCTGGAGTTTTCCAAACCTAAATCATAAAAAGCCTTATTAAATAAAGGAGTTCACAAATTAGTCATGTATAATATGTGTACTCCTTTGTTCTTTTTATTAAATTAAAGCCACCCTTGTTAGGGAAAAAGTATAAGCAATAACGCCCCTCATTGCCAATCGATGAGGTTTTTCAGTAACGATTT
This sequence comes from Peribacillus sp. YIM B13482, assembly GCF_042787975.1. Lineage (NCBI taxonomy): Bacteria > Bacillati > Bacillota > Bacilli > Caryophanales > Bacillaceae > Peribacillus > Peribacillus sp. YIM B13482. The sequence goes on along the minus strand of NZ_JBHZPF010000122.1, from coordinate 2,636 downwards.
CTATAATCACTTCGTTTTTTTCTGCTTTTCTTTAGGAAAACCGTTATCAGAATGATCAGAATGACACAGCCTAGCCCTCCTAGAGATGAAACAGAAAATTTATTAGCGTCCCCACTGATTGCTTCTTTTTTAAACGAGGCAGGCACAGCTGTGTTCCTAACATCAGCGACCGTTTTAAGGTTAAAGGATCCTATGGCGCGCCCTTCTTGGTTCATGATTGAGAGAATTCCATCATTACTCGTTTTTAGACTAGGTTCATCACTAATTAAATGAGTATAGTATAAGTCTTTGTTCAGCTTATAGGATTTAGAGTGACCTGCTGAATAAAGTAGGGTTTTTTTATCAATTTTGGCTGATTTAAAATTTTCAAAACCATAATTGAATAGAAGCTCAGTATCGGAGTAGGCATCCTTGTTTGAAGGAGCTTTAAGAGTGACCGCAATCAAGTCCTGTTCTCCTCTAGTAGCAGTAGAAATAAGGGTGTAGCCCGCTTTACTAACGAAACCGGTTTTCCCACCGGTTATTCCCTTATAGGGGAGTTCACCTTTTAAAATTTTATGATGGGTAACTAGAGTTGTGTCCCATGTTTCCACTTTCCATGGTAACTTCTTCTTCCCAAAATCTTCACGGAAAATTTCATTTTTCATTGCATATTGTGTAATTTTAGCAAGGTCACTGGCTGTAGTTACATGGTTTTTGTCAAACAAGCCATGGGGGTTCGTAAAATGAGTATCAGTGACTTTTACTTCTTTTCTTAAAAACTCATTCAAATCCTCCATGAATAATTTTTCACTTCCAGACATATGCTCGGCAATTGCGATAGCTGCATCATTTCCGGAGTTGATTAACATTCCTGCAATTAATTTGGAAAGCTTTATTTTCTCCCCAGGTTCAATAAATACCGAAGAGCCTTCTGCCTCAGCTGCTTTTTTACTAACAGTCACTAATTCATTCTGATCCCCGTGCTCTATAGCATATATAGCAGTAGCAACTTTCGTTAGACTTGCTGGATACATTTTTTTATTTATATTTTTTTCGTATAATACTTTTCCACTTTTCGCATCAATAATGATCCCAGCTTCACTAACGAGAGGTAAGTCGGGTTCTGCACTTACAGTCGTAGAGGTGAAGGGGATTAAAGCCAAAATGAAGATAAAGAAAAACCTTTTCATATACCTCTCCTTAATTGATAGTTAAATCCTATATAGTCATACTATAATAAATTTGAATGTTTAAAGATGTTTTATTGAAATTGAAATGAAACAGTAATTACCCTTTAATAATCATGGAAGCATTTTGGATAATATTCTTCATTTACTTTCCTGGAATACCTTTATAAGGGTTTTGATTCTTTTAGTACCTATAAAATTATTAAGAAGCAAAGAGGCTATTCGATGTTTTTTATGTAGCTTGTGATACTTATTCTTGAACTAAAAAACCCATTTTTCCAAGTTGTTATTTCTAAAGGGGGTTGAGTGGCTATTCTCTTTCTGACCACAATTGCTCCCTTAATGGAATAACTTAAATAGGGCTTTATAAACACTTATGCTTGTTCTAGCCCCCCGAAAAGTTTAGCGACCTTCATCTAAGGGTTCTCCCCTCGTTATCTTAAGAATTTTTCACCATAAACCAAAAATTTATTAATGCACTTTAATGTTTCGGTAATTTTTTATTTTTAAAAAGATATTGAAGCCCATCCTAATATTGCAAAATGAATTTTCATTTTTGGTATCCTCTTCCTAAGAAGCATCTTAACAATTTGATGAATGTAAAAATCCCATATACAAATACTAATCAGGATACTTATTTAATTTGGAAGGAGCAGTTTTCATGAAAAAATTATTATTTTGGGGTTTATTTTGTTATTTTCGCTAAACATGCTGGCTGGATCAATTAGTGCCGTCACTAAAACACAAGAAAATTGCATAAGCCAATCTGAAGTAAAGTTTCAAAATGAATTCAGGAAACTTTGGATGGATCATGTATTGTGGACAAGTAATTATATTACAAGTGCAACAACAGCAGGAGCAGAAGACCAAAAGCAAGTGTTGTCCAGACTTCTTAAAAATCAAGAGGATATTGGTAATGCGGTAAAGGGTGTATACGGTGAGGAGGCTGGGAACAAACTTACGGATTTGCTTAAGGAACATATTGTTATTGCCGGCAAGATCGTAGATGCTGCTAAAACCGGAAAAGAAGCCTTAGTGAATCAGCTAAACAAAGAATGGTATAGATGATATAGCGGCGTTCCTTAGCGGTGCCAATCCTTATTTAAAAGATGAAGATCTAAAAAAATTGCTTTATATTCATCTAAAATTGGTGACAAATGACTTATCTGCAAGCTTGGCAAAGGATTGGGATGCAAGAATCGTTGCGATTGATGATGGGGTCACACATATAATTCTAATGGCAGATGCTATCTCTGCTGGAGTTGTGAAGCAGTTTCCGGAGAAGTTTAATAAATAATCTTAAGAATCTCCGTTAAAGGTACCTTAATAGTGCATTTTTATTTCACTTAGAATATTTCGTTCAAACCTCATTTTCAGTTATTACAGAATGCTGCCCCTTTAGTTGAAGAAGAAAAATCAAAAGCATTGTTTAACAGAGTCTTTTTAAAGAAGTAACAATCAAAAAAA
>NZ_JBHZPF010000121.1:0-3598 GCF_042787975.1 Peribacillus sp. YIM B13482 | reverse complement strand
CAAGGCCAATGGAATAGATGGGTATGTCAGTACTGACTATCTTTCAACAACGAAGCCAGGAACGGCTCCCAATCCAATCATACCTGAAAAAACGACGACGAAATATGTAAATGTAAGCTTTGGTTCTCTTAATATGCGGAATAAACCGTCAGAAAGTGCTTCCATCATTGTGAAATTGGCCAAGGGTGCAGAGGTAGAAGTCATCTCGGAATCAAATGGCTGGTCAAAAATTATAGCGTATGGCGGAGAAGGTTACGTCAGTACGCAATATCTATCAGAAACGAAGCCTGGTTCTGTACCGGAAAGCCAGGATCCGAATCCAGACGAAGAAGAAACCACGTTAGTTAAATATGTAAATGTGAATGATGGCTCCAGTCTGAATATGCGCTCTTCTGCATCAGCTTCCGCTTCGATTATTGCCAAGCTTGTAAACAATACGGCCGTAAATGTATATTCTGAGTCTAATGGCTGGTCAAGAGTCACAGCTAATGGAAAAACGGGATATGTAAGTACGCAATATTTAACAGCCAAAGCGCCGGAAGGTCCAGGGAGTTCTAATGGATCGATAATCAGGATCGATAAAGAGTACAATCTTACGATGGACAAGATGGTTGAAATCCAAATGGCCGTTAATGGTCAAACGGATAAAACGTATAAAACCTACATACGAGAGGATGGGTTAACGTTAATCAATCCAACAAAAGGTACGGTAAAAGGAACTGGATGGCGTGTCAGGGGCGGAGCTGGATCTAATTATTGGGTAGTCGGTGCTGTCAGCAATTATCAATCATTGAATATCAAATCAAAAGTCATGGGCACTGACGGATACTATTGGTATGAGGTGGATTATAACAAGACATGGGTAAATGCCAGCCCGGAAGATATAGAATATAATCTCAATCCGGATAATTTTGTGAATGATCCAATCAAATCGTTCCAGTTCGTTAAGCTCTCCCAAGTCACCAACATGAACGTTTCTGAAGTGAATGATAGAATCCTTTCAGGTAAAGGGATTTTACAAGGCCAAGCTGCAACCTTCACTTCGGCAGGGGAAAAGTACGGGGTGAATGAAATCTACCTGATTTCACATGCTTTGCTGGAAACCGGGAATGGCACTTCACCGTTGGCGACTGGAGTTAAGGTGAACGGGAAAACGGTCTATAATATGTATGGAGTGGGGGCTTTTGACGGAACAGCGTTAAGCAGCGGCGCTCAATACGCATATAATGCAGGCTGGTTCACTCCGGAAGCGGCCATCATAGGCGGAGCCGAATTTATCGCCAAAGGATATATCTCTGCTGGACAGGACACGCTATACAAAATGAGATGGAATCCTATAGCTGCAGAGAAATATGGATATGCTACACACCAGTATGCTACTGACATTGGCTGGGCAACAAAACAAGTGAAACAGATTTATAATTTGTATAGTCTATTAGATTCCTATAAATTGACGATTGAAGTTCCTAAGTACAAATAAGAAAGAAGCAAAAAACACAGAGACCGACTCATGTGTTTTTTGCTTTTAAAACCATCTTCCCGCTCGAAAAAAGCATCGTATCGACGAAAAGGATAAAATGAAGCATTGATTATTTCATTTTATCCTTTTCTAAAATATCCTTAACGACATCCTCGATCGTTACCACTCCCAATGCCTTTTCCAAGGCAAGTTCAGCAACTGAAAAGATGGGTTCTATCGTATTTTGTATATTCCTTCCAACGGTGCATGCTGGATTAGGATTTTCATGGATTCCAAATAGCTCTTTATCGGATACAACGTTAACAGCCTGGTAAACATCAAGTAAAGTAATATCCGATAATTCCTTGGCCAATGTCGCTCCGGCAATACCTGGACGAACGTTGACTAAACCCGCAGTCTTCAGCATGCCGGTGATTTTTCTGATTAATGCTGGGTTGGTGTTTACACTTTTTGCAATAAAATCAGAAGTGTTAACGCCTTCTTTATTTATTTCTAAAAGAGATAATATATGGATTCCTACGGAAAAGCGGGTACTGATGGACATCTCTTTTTTCTCTCCTTTAAAATCTCTATTCTTATATAGTATAAATTATTTAACATGTAATTCAAGTAGTTACAAGTTATAATTGAGGGTGCAAGAATAATATTTATCCATTAACCTTTACCCTGTCAAGTAACGCCGTTAAGAAGAAGCAAAAATAAAAGGTATGTGTAATTGACAAACATCATAGTGAAACTTATATTATTACGTGTAAATGAATCAGTTACAGGTGAGAGACATATAGGAAGGGGGAACTGAAATCGGCCTTAATGGTGCTTATAGGTCCATTATGGCTGTATAAGGAATTTCTAAACAACTACAACAGATGGAGGTATATGATGTCTAATAAAAAAAAGGGTAATTCAAAACAATCTTCTGCATTCATGTTTTGGATCATAGGGTTAATCGCTGTAATCATTATTGGCTTTATATTTTTAGCGAATGGGAAAGACAAAGATACAGATACAGCTGTATATGAAATGGATTATAAATCACAGCCCTATTTGGGAGAAAAATCGGCTCCTGTTCAAATTGTGGAATTTGGTGATTATAAATGTCCAGTGTGTAAGACATTCGAGGAGAAGTTCTTTCCTTCTATACAAAGTGAATTGATTGATACTGGAAAAGCACAATTTTATTTCATGAATTATTCGTTCATTAACGTCGATTCAATTAGATCCGCTAAATTTGCGGAAAGTGTTTATCAAGAATTAGGAAATGATACCTTTTGGAAATTTCATGAGCTGTTGTACGATAAGCAGCCAGATGACCCGAAATATGAAAAGGAAGATGTGTTTACGGACAAATTTCTAGAAGATACATTGAAAGAAATCGCAAATGACAAAGATGTGAAAAAGGTCGTTTCCTCTTTTAAAGCCGATAATTCTGAGGACCAATGGAACAAGGATATGAAGATTGCCGACGAATTAGGCGTTTCTGGAACACCTTCCTTATTTGTTAATGGCAAGAAGTTTGAAGGAAATACAATCGATGATTTAGTGAAAATGGTTGATGATGCAGCGAAGGAGAAATAGTTGATGAACAAGCCATTATTATTTTCGTGGATCCTATCAATCATTGCCACTGCTGGAAGTCTCTATTTTAGTGAGGTTCTCCATTATGTACCTTGTACCTTTTGTTGGTATCAAAGGATCTTGATGTACCCGCTCGTTATTTTATTGGGCCGTGCCTTTTATGAGCAGGACCTGAAAATCCATCGGTACATATTCCCATTATCGATTTTGGGCATGTTGGTTTCAGGGTATCACTATAGTCTGCAAAAAATTCCAGCACTACAGCATTTCGAAATGTGCCAAAGTGGTGTTCCTTGCTCCGGTGAGTATATTAATTGGTTAGGCTTCATCACGATTCCGTTTTTGGCTTTTATTGCTTTTACTCTCATTACTATCTGTATGGGACTGCTAATGCGGAAGAACCGCCATATTTGAAAAAAGCACCATTCTTTGTCAACTCTACAGGGAATGGTGCTTTTTTTATCGGCGAAAACCGGAATATATCATCGAAAACCGGAATATATCATCGAAAACCGGAATATATCATCGAAAACCGGAATATAT